>CAZXDS010000044.1:0-17136 GCA_964639525.1 uncultured Melioribacteraceae bacterium
TTATCCATCGTAGTTTAAGAACATTTTTCATACTTAAAGAAAGTGCAACTAATACCGAACCTGCGTAACCCACAAATGTGTACCATTCCATTTGTTTTATCTCCTAAATTTTTACTTTATTAAAGTAATCAAAACTGAAATTCAATGTGTTTGAAAATATTCGAAAATCTATTCTTTTTGAAAATTGACTTTAATACATGAAAATAGAGGGAAAAACTGTTTCTCAATTTAAATATTAATAAATTAGATTTAATATCTTACTGTGAATATTCGTGTGTTATCCGGAAGAACATTAAAACAGGTGTTCTTGAAAACTTGCATTCTGAATCTTGTATCTCAATTTTATGTAAAATTTAATTACCTCTTCAATTTAACCGAACTTGCTACTATTTCATATCAATCACTTCAACAGCAGCTTTTTTAAAATCCTCAACAAAGTCAATTTCCAAACATTTTAATTTCCCTACCGAAACAGGAAATATTTTCGCATTTCCATCAATCATCCTTTGAAAAGCAGCTTCGTAAAAAATATTATCGAGCTTTTCATCAAGTATCATTTTATCCAAAATATTAAACAAATCATTTAGAAAACTTGTACTAAACTTTTCAATCCCGATTGATTCACCAATTGCAGTATTGATATTAACTTCTTTGCTTATTTCAGAAATTGAGTTATCCGGATTTAATGTGATTTTAATTTCTTCTTCGCTTAATTTTTCAGTTGATTTTACGGCAAGACAATTTTCATATTCGGAATTGATAAGCAATTTTACAATTCGACTATCAAAAACAATATCGCTGTCAAGAAGTAGTACATCGTTATTTAATACGGCGTCTTTTGTCATCCATAAAGAATAAATATTATTTGTTGAGTTATAGCGTTCATTATAAATAAATTTGACTTTCAGGTCAGGATAGTTTTCCAAGACAAAATTCTCAATTTTCTCTTTTAAGTAACCGGTTACAATTACTATTTCTGTAACTGAATTTTTAATCAGATTCCCAATTGTTCTTTTAAGAATTGATTTTTCGCCAACATTTAAAAGACACTTTGGAGTATGTTCAGTAAGTGGGCGTAAGCGAGAAGCAATGCCTGCCGCCAAAATTATTCCTATCATGCTGTTACAACTCTTTTAATTTTTTTATTCAATCTTTTCTGAGTTATAGTGATTATCAATAGACAAATATTGAGAATCACAGCTAATCCCCATAAATAAATATCAATTCTATTAAACAAGGCTGCGAAAATAAAAAATGTCCATTGTGTGGTTGGCCCAAGAAAAGTCCAAAATCGAATTATTATTTTGTTCTTTCTTAAGAAATCATCACGATCATATTTGATAGGTTGGGTTTTACTGCTTTTTGAAGAAAAAGAAAACTGGAGTGCACAATACCAAAAATAAATTTTGAACAAGCCTTTGCTAAGCCAATGACCTTTTTCTTTTTTAAGCTCTTCAAATTCCAACTTATAAACATGGAGACTTTCACCAAGCAGTAGATCTCTATTAAGAGCATAATCCAAATAACGGTTGCGGTAATAATCCAAAGCCATTGATTGTGCAATGTTACTCATTCCCGCTGCGATAGTAAGTATCCAATAGAACAAAGGGTTATCAGTGTAATTTGCAAACCCGATTCCTATGGCAATATAAACTGAAACTCCTGCAATATAGTCGCCAAAACCGTCAATAATGCGGCCAAGGTTAGACCCGTTTTTTTTCAATCTCGCAAGCTGTCCGTCAGCACAATCAAAAATATTATATAACATAAAAAGAAGTGCTCCAACTATAAAAGCGAGTGAAGTTCCAAAAGAAAAAATAATTCCTCCCAAAACAGAAAACACAATTGCCATTTCTGTAATCTGATTTGGTGTAATATTCGTGCCGTAAATGGCTTTAACCAATAAAAATGCCAATGGTCTAAAATAGATGAGGTCAAATATTTCTTCGACCTCAACCATTTTGAGTGAACTTTTGTATTCACTAAACCAGCGATTAAGCACTATAAACACTCATAAATTCTTTTATGGAATCGAGTAGAAGTTGGTTCTGTTCTTGTGTTCCGAGAGTAATACGAAGATGATGATTCAACACCGGTTCATTCATAAACTTTATAATAATATTTCGGTCGGTCAAATATTTTTTCAGTGGTTCTTTTATTTGAACATCAATTTCAACAAGAAGAAAATTAGCATACGATTTGAAAACATTAAATCCGTCAAGAGCATTTAGCTCAACGGAAAACATTGTTTTATCCGCTTCCATTTTACTTGTAATGTCTCTATAATATTCAGGCGATTCAAGAGCGGCTAATGCAAGTCTATCAGAAAGCCTGTGAAACCCAAGATAACGATGAGAATATTTAATTAATTTTTTCAAACCCTCTCCCGCAAGTCCGTAACCAATTCGTGCACCTGCAAGAGCATAATATTTAGAAAATGTTCTCAGTACCAAAATATTAGGATATTTTTTTATGTATTTTTTAATTTCTTCATCAGTATTTAAATTGAAATAAAGGTATGCTTCGTCTAAAACCACTACAGCTTCGGAAGTGTTATCCAAAATCTTTTCCAATTGATCAATTTCAATTTTATTTCCGGTCGGGTTATTGGGTGTGCTTATAAAAACAACTTTTGGTTTTTCTTTATTGTAAATATCAAGCAAAACATCAATGTCATATTCAAAACTATCTTTACCTTTTACCAAAGGATATTCAACATTTACACCGCCAACTTCATCCGCAATAGCTTGATAATACCACCACGAATAAGACGGAATAAGAAGCTTTTCACCTTCACCAAGATAGCATTGAATTGTTTGCTTTAGCAAATCTTCAGCACCATAACCGAGCAAAACTCTCTCTTCCGGAATGCCAAAAGTATAGGCAAGTTTTTGAGAAAGGTTGCTTTTTACTCCTTTATTAAATGTCCGTGAATAATAACTGAGTTTTGTAAAATCAGCATTTTTTAAAACATCGTAACACGCAGGAGCAGGTCCATAATTATTTTCATTTCTATCTAAGTAAATTATTGTGTTTCCCATAAATTCCTTCTAATAATTAAAATCATAAAATTATAAAGTAACAATTATACGAAAAATCTTAATGGATTTGTATAAAATGTTACAATAAAATTACAATTATCTTGCTATATTGTTCTATCTCAAAAAATTTAATTATCGAATAAAAAATTATTTAAAACTATAATGACAAACAATGAACTTTGGCTTATGCCGCTGATACTTCTTCCGGGGATAGCATTGCTTATTTTATCCACCTCAACGCGTTATTCCAGAATACACGACGAACTTCACCATTTGCTTCATTCTTCGGATAAAGCGAAAAATATTTCCGGTAACATCTTAATACAGCGGGCTGTATTATTCAGAAATTCATTAATTTTGCTTTATTTTTGTGTTGTTGTGTTTGCTATTACTGCACTGTGCGGTGGCGTTATGAGCACTTTGGGCATTCAAAATAACATTATTTTAATAGCTTTGTTTCTTGTAGGGATTGTCAGTCTTATTATTGCTTCTGTTTTTTTAGTAAAAGAAACTTTTCTCTCTTTAGAGATAATTAAAAAGCATGAAGCTGAGTTAAACAAATGAATTATTATTACACCTGAAAAGTGCTTTCAAAAACTTTGTTATTTATAAATGAGCGTTTTTGTTTCGGGGAACATTTTTACATTTGAATGGTTTTTTTATTTGTGTATTTTTAAAATTACTTTTAACATAAATTAGACCCAATGAAAAAAATAGCAATAATTATTCTCGCATCTTTATTATTAAGTAGTTGCTCAAGCAGCGTTGACGTAACAACACTTTCTCCAGATGAGTTTTTGCAATACGCAATATCCTTATACAATAATGAAGATTACGAAGAAGCAACAAATGAGTTTCAGGCAATTTTACTGCAATACCCTGCCAGCCCCGTAAACGATGACGCACAATATTATCTTGGAATGACATATTTCCAGAGACATCAGTATATTCTCGCGGCATATGAATTTAGCAAATTAATAAAAGATATTCCAACAAGTACATTTGTTGGCGATGCACAATATATGCTTGCCGACTCATACTATGAACTTTCACCGCCATATCAAATAGATCAAGCATACACAAAAAAGGCAATTGAGGAATTTCAGGCATTTATTGATTTTTTCCCGAAGGATAAAAGAGTAACGGATGTTGAAAAGAAAATTCAGGAAATGAATTTTAAACTCGCCGAAAAAGAGTATAATTCTGCTCGCATATATGAAAAAATGGGCTATAATAATGCTGCAATAATTTATTATACTGCCGTTGCAAACACATATCACGACACTGAATTTGCACCAAAAGCTCTTTACCAAAAAATTAAACTTCTTATTTTAAAACAAAAAAATCAGGATGCAATGGATAGCATGCAAACATTTCTGAACCGCTACCCTGATAATGAAAATGCTACTGAAATTCAAAAGCTTTATCTTGATTATTCAAAGGCAAATTAACATTAATATGAAAAAAAAGAAAAAAGTTAGTAATTCAATTATTACAATGACCGAATTGGTTTTACCGCAACATACAAACCAACTTGGGAACTTACTTGGTGGACAATTGATGCACTGGATTGATATTTGTGCCGCCCTTTCTGCGTCAAAACATTCGGAACGAGTTTGCGTTACTGCTTCTGTGGACAATATAGATTTTCTGCATCCTATAAAATTAGGATATGTTGTTACGCTTTTAGCCTCTGTAAACAGAGCATACAGAACATCAATGGAAGTTGGAGTAAAAGTTTTTAGCGAATCCCTTCTCGAAGGGAAAAGAATACACGCTAATACGGCTTATCTTACTTTTGTATCGGTTGATGAAAACTTAAAACCCGTAGAAACATTTGAAATCATACCGGAAACTGAAGATGAAAAAAGACGATATGAAAAAGCTCTGCAAAGACGGCAGCTACGACTTGAAGCACGTAACAATATTGGGTAAATTTTTATTTGTTTATTTCATAACTATCTCAATATCGTTATCTCAAGTAAAAATTAATGGCTTTGGCAGGCTTAACAATTATCCTACATTTCAGCATTACACAAATATTTATCAAACTGATTTTAACAGAGATTCTTTCCCGGATGTAATTCTTTTTAACAGCGAAAATAATAATGTTGTTACTCACGCATCAACAAGCAACAGTTCTTTTAACGAACCAAAAAATAAATTCTTTTTCTTTCCGATAACAGACATAGCTAATTTTAAAAATGAAGCCAAGAAAGAACCGATACAAATTTTTGTTTCACGAAAAGAAAGGCTTGCCGGTCTCGTTTCCTTTACAAAAAACGGAACATTAAAATTACTTAATATTATCAGATTTACTTCATACCCATCTAAAGTAATTTCTGCAGACTTGAACAACGATGGGAAAAATGAAGCTCTTGTTTTTGGCAAAACTTTTGCAGGACTTTCATTGCTTTTTGAAGATAATTCCTTTTTGCACGATACTTCTATAACCCAACATGGCTCATATTCCGATGCCGATTTTATAAATCTTGATTACGATAATTACACTGACATTGTTGCAATTAATATGCTGAATAATTCAATCAATTTTTTTTACAATAACGGAAATAATATTTTCCAAAATGAACGGCAAATTGAATTCCGGAATCCCATTTCAAATTTACAAACTGTTGATTTTAACAATGATTCTTATAGTGATTTGATATTTACTTCGGGAAATTCTTTTAATGTCCTACTTGGGGATTCGGTTAGTTCTTTTATTAAAAGCCGAACAATTACCGTTAATGATGGAATTTCTAAATTTATTGTCGGTGATTTTAATTCGGATAAATTGAACGATTTAGTTTATATTAACGGAAACAAAGATAACATTCATATACTTTTCGGACTCACTGATTCAATTTTTACTAAACCTATATTGCTTTATAAAAATAATAATTTAACGGAATTGCAATTTTATGAAAGCAAAAAAAACAGCGGGCTATTTTGCTTATCAGCCGATGGGAACTTATGTGAAATTTCAAATAATTCAGCGTTACTCGATTCATTTGGACTTGCGTTTACCGGAAAACCGGGGAAACTTTTGGTGAACAAACCATTAACAAAAAATAATTATCAATTATCTTTTATTGATAATTATGACCTTTCATTTAAGACTTTTCTTGGAACAGGAACAACATTTAGTAGCATCAATAAAACTCCAATATCAGAATTATTTTCAAATATTGTTATTTCAAACAATGGCAAAAACACGGTTTTTTTTAAAAAAAACAATAGGCTGATTGAACTATTACAAACCAAGAATGATAGTTCAAAGCTAAAGCAAATATACACTGCTTACCCAATAATGGATGTAAATTTCATTTCCTCGGAAGGCCAAAATTTTCCGGTTATTGCAGCGGTTACATCTAACAATGATTCTACCGGTGTATCATTTCTTGATTCAAATGATATTCAATTTACAAAATCAAATTTTCTTAATTTGGGTTCCGGCATTATTGATGCGAAAATATATCGAAGTAATAATCTTGAGGTATTTTATTGGAAATCTTATACGGATACTTTAATATATATCAGAAAAAATTTACAGTTAGGAAATAGCAATGTAATTTATAAAGAAAAAATACAAACCGATTCAGTCGGAAATATTTCAACGAAAGTAAAATTGTACAATAATGAATCTTCTCAGGCTGCAAAACCAATCTCAATTATTCAGCAAAAAGATAAATTTAAAATTTTAATTGTTGAAAAGGGAAAAATGCAAATAGTTAACCTTGCAAAGGAGCGATTAGGAAACAAAATTAATAGCATTGAAAATGTTAAATATTTTTATGATAATAAGTTGAAGCAAAAATCATTTTTTATCCTTACTAATAATTCCACTGCTATTTTTAAGTTAGATGTAGATAAAAATTTTAAATTACAATCTCTTTCTAAATACATTGAATCAGAGAAAGTGTATGATTATCTTGTAACAAAGTTATTCGGTATTTTCAATTATGTCGTTTACACTTCAAAAGCTGATAATTATATTAAATTTTTGAGAATTAAATGAAACAACTATTCGCCGGAATTATTTTCCTTTTCCTTTCAAGTTCCGTTATTTCACAAAATATAGATTCGCTCTATAACACTTACACTAACTATTTTGTTTCCGGAAACAGAACTACCGGACAAATAACAAATGACGGAGATGTAAATCACAAGTGTGCGTTTGGATTGGTTTCGCAAATTAAAATTAATTTTGATAAATTTAGTAAAAAGCAGCAGCAGGTTTTGGCTTCAGTACTTAGCAGACCGCAGTTAGATACAAGTATTGTAAGTCCTGCAGGAAATTTCAGAATTCATTTCGCTAAATCGGGATTAGACAAACCTTCATATTCAGTTGCTGCTTTTGCCTTAGCCGCAGATTCAGCATATTTTTTTGAAACGAATAAACTCGGATACCCATCGGCACCAATTGATGATAACCTCGGCGGAGATAATCTTTATGACATTTACATTCAAAATCTTGGGTCTGTATATGGATTTACAACGTTCGAAACTTCGCTTGGGAATGACAAATTTACAAGTTTTATAAATATTGATAATTCTTTTGCAGGCAATGGTTTTTATACACATGGAATTAATGCGGCAAAAGTTACAATTGCCCATGAGTATCACCACGCTATACAAATAGGTAATTATAAATATGACACTGACGATAGTTTTTATTACGAACTCACATCAACCTCAATGGAGGATTTTGTTTTCGATTCGGTTAATGATTACTTTGGCTATATTTCGCAATATTTTAATAACACTGATTTTACTTTTGCTCAAACTCGCGGCAGCGGATATGATTTGGCAATTTGGAACCTTTTTCTTAATCAGCGATTTGCACAGATAAACGACACACTCGGTTTCCATATTATAAAACGATCATGGGAATTAATAAGAAACCAAAGGGCTTTATCCGCTCTATCAAACGCTCTCGAAGAATCGGGCTATTCATTTAAAATAGAACTAAATAATTTTGCTATATGGAATTATTTCACGGGTTACAAATACAAAGAAAGCTATTACAAAGACGGGGCAAGTTATCCCACGGTAAGAAGATTTGCTCAATATCAGTTTTCAACTCCGTCGGTTGTCGAGGCAATTTCAGTTGAACCTATGACAAATAATTATCTCTATTTTGTTGATCAAACACAGGGTATTTCAGACACATTAGTTTCCGTTGTAACTAATGGGAATGTTCAATCCGGAATAATTACTAATTCAAGTCTGCCGCAAATTGCCGTCAGTTATCGTCTTTCATCTTCTCAATTTTCAAATTCCACTACTATTATTCCCAACAAATATTATTCTCAAATTAGCAGTAGTGCCGATGATTTCTTTGTTGAAAGCAATTTTTTTAATAATGAGCTTGCAGCTTCGGCTAAAGTTAATAATAGAATACTTGATTTTGTTTTCCCAACACCATTTGATTATAACAAAAACTCTTTTATGCGAATTCCGGCAGCTCCAAATTTAATGAATGAAGCTGAACTTTCGGTTTATACTCCTGCGATGACTAATGTTTACAAAAGTAAAGTTCAGGTTTTTACATCGAATAAAATTGTAGTTCATTGGAACGGACTTGATAACAAAGGAAATAAGCTGCCGACCGGAGTTTATATATATGTTATTGATTCCGATGGAACAATTGGAAAAGGCAAAATAGTAATTCAAAATTAAATTGATAAAATGTTAAATATTGAAATTATAAGAAATTATTGTCTGAGTAAAAAATGCGTTACGGAAAGTTTTCCATTCGATGAAAGCACTCTTGTATTTAAAGTTTGTAACAAAATGTTTTGCCTTGCGGATATTAATCCGCCAATTAGCGTTAATTTAAAATGTAATCCTGAAGATGCAATTGAATTAAGAGAAAAATATGAGGCTGTTTTCCCCGGTTATCATATGAATAAAAAACATTGGAATACAATTATGGTGAATGATATTCACAATCCGCAATTAATTTGGAAGTGGATTGATAATTCATATAATCTTATTGTAGGCGGATTAACCCAAAAAGTAAGGGAAGAATTACAAAATTTTTAACTCATTATATTATTTATAAATTTTGATTTTTTGTTTTGTTAGTTTTACCTTAGAATAGATTTTTATAAAAAAAACCAAAGTAAAGTGAGTAAATACTCAAACTATTCCGATATGCAGATTTTAAGGGAAATTGGGAAATATGATTCCCGAGCTCTCGAGGAACTATACAACCGATATTCCCCCATTTTATATACATTAATAAAAAAAATAGCTTCTGATAATAAAACGGCAGAAAATATTCTCGTTGAAGTATTTTCAATAATTTGGAGAAAAATAGATAAATTCGATTTTGCAAACGGGAATGCTTATGTTTGGCTTATTACCTTGGCACGCAATAGAGCAATGGATACGGTAAGGCGAAATAGAAGCTCTGCCGATGACATGGGATTTTATAATGACGAATATGAGAATAGATTTATTATTCCAACGCTGCCGCAAGGGATGGATGATATGGACTTGGCTACGGCTGTTAAACTTCGACCCAAAATAGAGAATGCCCTAATTAAACTTTCGGAAGCACAGCAATACATAGTTCATTTATCATACTATGAAGGCTACACACTAAAGGAAATTTCTGAAAAGTTAAATCTGCCAATTGATGTTGTAAGGGGTAAAGTATTTGCAGCGATGCAGACTTTACGCGATATACTTAAATCACAAAAAGGGTCAAGTTAATTATGGCAGATAATGAAATTTATGAAATAATTTCTGCGTTTGTACTTGGCTGTATGGACAAAGAGGATTATAACCGATTTAAGAATTATCACGATAATCAAGGTAGTTTGCCGCTAAAAATTTTCGGAGAATTTCAAAACATCGTGGCTTTAATTCCAACCATGATGGAAATTTCATATCCCGATTCTAAATTGAAAGATGCAGTTGCAAAGAATATCCTTTCGTATCAGGAAGAAATTAAGACAAAAATACGTGCAAAAAAGACAGCAACTTTTTCTCCTACACAGACTATTGCCGAAACAAAATCAGTGGTGGAGACAAATAAGATACCTACTCAACCCAAAGAAAAAGTTGAACAAATTCATGAAGAACATAAGCAAACCAAAGATATTCCACCTCAAATAGCAACTAAAACAGAATTAACAAATAAGCATGCTCATAGGAAAGAAAACACAGAGAATTATGAAAAATTAGTAGCTGACTTGTTGCCAAAAGGGAAAAAACATAAAATTAAAAAACAGCTAACATTGGAGACCGCACAGAATACGGTGGAGTCTCAAACTTCACGTACATCCAGGCTTCCGTGGATTATCTTTTTAATGATTTTAGTTATAACAATTTTTGCAAGCATTTACTTTTTTAATAAAAATGATAATTTGGAAAAGGATGCAGCCAAGTTAAATAGAGAAATCCTTTCCTTAAAAGCCGAACTAAGGAAAGAGACTAAATATGTGAACTCCCATAAAAAAATAGTTGATTTTCTAAATTATAATGAACTTGATATCATTAATTTACAAAGAAGAGATAATTCACTTGACGCTTCAGGCAAACTACTGATTTCGTTCAACAAAAAAGAAGCTCTTCTTGATGCAGAAAATTTACCTGAACTTTCAGAAGGCAAGGTCTTTCAGTTGTGGTTGATTACAAAAGATATTTCGTATTCTCTTCTAAAATTTATTCCGGTACAAGGCTCAAAATATTATACAATGCCTAAGCTCCCGTATGTTCCTAAAAGCGAAGTTGATTTAATTCGTATTACTGTTGAACCTGATTCCGGCTCTGAATATCCGACCGGAAATACAATATTGTTCGGCGGTTTTTCTCGATAAAAACTTGCCATTTTCGAACAATATTTCTACTGCTTTTTATTCATATGTTTCGATTATTAATTTTAATTATTTTATAAACATTATGCATAATGATTGGTAATTAAATGAAGATAAAATATTTTTCCAAATACCCTATAATTGATTACATAGCCATTACAATTGGAGCCGCTCTTCTTGCTCTTGGAATCGGAGTTTTTCTTGTCGATGCCAAAGTAGTTCCGGGCGGAGCAAGCGGACTTGCAATGGCTGTTTACTATTTAACAAACGGAGCAATTCCGGTTGGAGTTTTAGTATGGGTTATTAATATTCCCCTTTACATTTGGGGCGTAAAGGAACTTGGTAAGAGATTTGGAATTAGAACTTTTTACGGTTTCACTATTAATGCGTTTTTAATTGATTTCTTCAGAGGTGACGTTCCGGGCTTTAGTTCAATTAGACTGCAGGATTCCCAAACGGTCAGAGACCTTTTCCAAAACGATTTTTTGTTTTTTATTTTAATCGGAGCAGTGTTAATAGGTGTTGGTGTAGGTATAATATTTAAATTTAAAGGAACAACTGCAGGTTCTGATATTGTTGCTGCAATTATGCAAAAAAAGTACGGATTAAAACCCGGGCAGGCAATTATGATTGTAGATTTTTTTGTAATTGCACTAGCCGGTTTTATTATTGATGTAAAAGGACTTTCACCTGATCGCCCTGCTCTTTCGCTCACACTATACGCCTTATTCTTATTATTTGTTGCGAGTAGAATAATTGATGTAATAATAGACGGATTTGACTATGCGAGAGTGGCATATATAATTTCAGATAAGTATTTGGAAATTGAAGAGGCATTAATGAAAAACTTTTCTCGTGGTGCAACTGCTATTAAATCTCGCGGACTATATAAAAATGTGGAAAGGGAAGTTATTTTTACGGTTGTTACAAGAAGAGAAGTAAATATACTAATAGATATGGTGAACGAAATTGATTCGAAGGCTTTTGTAATAATTAATAACATCCACGAAGTTTTAGGCGAGGGCTTTAGACGAAGAATCTAAATTCTAGATTAATGTAATTTAAGTATTGATTATAAAGTAATTAGTTGTTATAATAGAGAATCAACAGAAAATATGTGAGGGAATTATGTCGGATGAAAAAATTCAGGCAGCGAAAGGAGAATATCAGGGAAATCCTGTTTTAACCATTTATATCAACAACAACGCCAACTACCGATTCAGTTTCGGTTATTCTAAAGCAAAAGCCATCTTAACTTACCTTGACGAAATCAAAGAGTTTGTTTCGGAACACGAAAAAGAACATGAAAAGGAAAAAGAGGCAGCGGAAGTTAAATCTTAGAAAGCTTTGAATAACCAAAATATACTGTCATTCTGTCCGGCAGCTGCCGGACAGAATGACAAAACAAGGTTATTCAAAGCCTTCTCTTAATATTTTTATTTGTAAAACACTTGATTGTTCAAAATATAAAAGTCCAACTTTAAAGGTTGGACTTTTATATTGATTTAATTTACAATAATTGCTTACGCAATAGTTACATCCTTGCTAAGATAAACATCTTGAATTGCGTGAAGTAATTTAACACCTTCATCCATTGGGCGTTGGAAGCCTTTACGACCAACTATCAAACCCATTCCGCCTGCACGTTTGTTAATCACAGCAGTCTTAACAGCATCGGCAAAATCATCGGCTCCCGAAGCTCCACCGCTATTTATCAAACCGATTCTGCCCATGTAATCATTAATTACTTGATAGCGGGTCAAATCAATCGGGTGATTACTTGATAGTTCGCTGTACATTTTAGGATTGGTTTTTCCAAATCCAATGGCAGTAAATCCGCCGTTGTTAACGGGTAATTTTTGTTTTACAATGTCAGCTTCAATTGTAACACCAAGGTGATTTGCCTGTCCGGTTAAATCAGCTGCTGCATGATAATCCTGGTCAGTTTTGAAACCTGGATTTCGTAAATAGCACCAAAGAATAGTAGCCATACCAAGTTCGTGAGCACGATAAAATGCTTCGCTAATTTCTATAATTTGGCGTGAACTTTCAGGCGAACCGAAGTAAATAGTTGCTCCAACTGCCGCAGCTCCGAGGTCCCAAGCTTGCTGTACATCGGCAAATTGTATTTGATCGTATTTTGCCGGATAAGTCATTAATTCATTATGATTTAATTTTACAATGAACGGTATTTTGTGAGCATACTTTCTCGAAGTCATTCCAAGAACGCCAAGTGTAGAAGCAACAGCGTTACTGCCGGCTTCCAAACCAAATTTTACAATGTTTTCAGGATCAAAATAAATCGGATTCGGTGCAAATGAAGCTCCGGCTGTATGCTCAATTCCTTGGTCAACAGGAAGAATTGATAAATATCCGGTGCCGCCCAAACGACCGTGACTATACATCCATTGCAGGTTTTTCAGTACATTAATGTTTCTATTCGATTGAGCGAAAATCCGGTCAACAAAATCCGGTCCGGGTAAATGAAGCTGTTCCTTCGGAAAAATAGCTTTGTAATTAAGTAAATCATCAGCTGAATCACCAAGATATTTTTTAATATTTTCTATCATTTTACATCCCTCATTTATTAAATTAAAATTTGTATGCAGGAAAATTAAGTAATTACATTTTGATATTAAAATCAAAATTTTATTTTTCTCTTTTTATTAACTTTGAACTCACTTTTCAATATTTTAAATTTTATATGATAGAAAGTTTTATTACAGTTCTAATACTTGGATTTTTGGCGGGATTTTTCTTTTCCATTCCTGTAGCTGGACCAATCAGTATTATAATTACATCAAATGCCTTAAAAGCTCGGCGTAGATTTTGCAACCGTACCGCTATCGGTGCTTCCATAGTTGAGTTTTTTTATGTATTCCTTGCCGTATTCGGAATTGCTATGCTGTACTCGGCGTACAAAAATTTCATTCCTTATTTACTGATTAGCGGATCTTTATTTTTAATTTATGTAGGATATAAAATAATTCAAACTAAATTAAAGCTTGATGATTTTGAAGTGAAAACAACTGTGAATAAAATTAAAGATGAAGGCGGTTTGCGAACCGGACTGATTCTTAATTTCACAAACCCGTCTTTGTTTATCGGATGGCTTACTTCTTCATTTTTGATATTCTCGTTTGCTTCGTCCATAGGACTGAATACAGGAGGATTGGATTTAATTGTAAAGGAAAACGTGCACGTAATTGAAAGCATTTCGGAAAAAACAATTTCTGATGTTCCTATGCAACAGAACAATAATGATAAAATCGCAGAAGAAAATTCAACAAAGAGTTCTAAATACAAAATATTTTTAAGTTTAATTTATGCTTTTGCAGTTTCTTTGGGAAGTTTCGTTTGGTTTTATAATTATGTGAAATTTATAATCCATTATCGAGAAAAATTAAAACTTAATATTGTCAACGGCTTGATAAAAGGGTTAGGAATTGTTCTTATGGGAATTGCGGTTTACCTTATTTATCAGGGTGTGTCAATGATTGCATAGTGCAATAATATTAGATTACTAATATTCTTTTCTGTTAATATTCATTATATTTTGAAAAGATTATTTATACATGAGAGTGTTGTGAAAAACAGTATTATATATCTTTGCGGATTTATGACAAGCGGGAAAAGCACAATAGGACCAATCTTGGCTAACGTGCTTGGATGGGATTTTTACGATCTTGATAAAGTTATTGAGATAAATGAAGCTCAAAGCATTGTAGAAATATTCAAAGACAAAGGTGAAAAATATTTCAGGGAAGCAGAAACTCAAACGCTTATTAAACTTTCCAAAGTTGATAATACAATTGTTTCACTTGGCGGGGGAACCGTATCAAATCAGAAAAACTTAAACATTCTTAATTCTACCGGTTTACTCATTTACTTAAAAACCTCTTCTAATATGATTTATAAAAGAATAAAAAATAAAATTGACCGACCTTCTTTCAGAGACTTAGTACTGAATGAAAATCCCGAAAAAGATTTTCTGCATAAAATTGATAAAATGCTCATGGAAAGAGAACCTTATTATTCTCAAGCTGCTCTAACAATTGATACTGATAAAACAGCTATCGGCATTACTGTTGATACTATCGTAAAAAAAATAAAAAAAATATCTTATGAAAAAAATTAGTATAGCCCTTCCCAACAATAGTTATGATGTTTTAATAGGTGAGCACATTTTTGCCAAAGTACTTAGTGAAATTACTAAACATAAATTGAACAAAAATATTTTGGTTATAGTTGATTCATCGGTATTTAAATTACACAAGGATTATATAACATCTTGTTTAAAAACCGATGATGGTAAAATTGCAATTATGAAATTAAACCTCACCGAAATAACAAAGTCTTTATCCTCTGTTCAAAAGATTTATGACACATTGTTGAAGAAAAAATTCAACCGAGATACTCTTGTTATTGCAATCGGTGGCGGAATTATCGGGGATGTTGCAGGGTTTGCTGCTTCAACATTTATGCGAGGAATTCAATTGGTTCATATTCCCACTACTTTGCTTGCCGCTGTTGATAGTTCCATCGGAGGGAAAACCGGTGTTAATTATTTCGACTCTAAAAATATTATCGGAGTTTTTTATCAGCCGAAACTCGTTTTAATTGATACTCTATTTTTAAAATCTTTACCACAAACCGAATGGATTTGCGGGCTTGGTGAAATTGCAAAATATGCTTTCCTAATTTCAAATCAGTTTCATAATTACTTTATTAAAAATTTTAATAATTTAATTAAACGTGATAAAAAAACCGTTCAAAAAATTATTTATGAATCAGTAAAATTTAAAGGAAGTGTTGTCTCTGAAGATGAGAAAGAAACTGATTTGAGAAAAATATTAAATTTAGGACACACATTTGCACACGCATTTGAAAGCGAACAGAATTACAAAATAAAACACGGCGAGGCTGTTGTAATCGGTATTGCAGCCGCTCTATTTTTATCAGCAAAAATGAGACTGTTGGGGCAAGACAAATTTAATAGCTCAATATCAACAATTAACAAGTTTGCGAGTTTAATTAAAATAGAAAATTGTAATCCCGAAAAAGTTTATCGAACTATGTTTGCTGACAAAAAAAACAGAGCAAACAAAATTAGATTTGTTTTGTTAGAGGATATCGGTAAAATTATATTAAATATCGAAGCTAAAAAAAGTGATGTAATGAACTCAATTAAATATGGAATTCATTTGTTCAATTAATGTCTTTCTTTGCAAGTCTCAAGTAAATATGAAAAAAATAATCATACTTTTATTTATTATTTCAAACATTAGCTTTTTTGCTCAAGAAAAAAGAGAAACCCGCGCTGTTTGGGTTGCTACAAATTTTCATTTGGACTGGCCTCCGCAAACTTATGATGCAGAAATTCAAAAATTAGAACTTCGTAAAATTTTTAACAACATTGAACACAAAAAACTGAATACAGTTTATTTTCAGATTCGCAGTAGCGGTACTGTAATGTTTAAATCTTCGTATGAACCTTTTTCTCCTTATCTCACAGGCACAACAGGAAGTGTTCCAATTTATGATCCTTTGAAATTTGCGATTAATATTGCACATAAAAAAGGTTTGGAACTTCACGCTTGGTTAAATGTAATGCGATGTTTTTCCGGTACGGAAAATGAGATTTTGAGAAATCCAAATCACTTGATTAATACTCACCCCGATTGGGTGGTGGAATATAATAAAAACGGGAAACGTTCTTTGTGGCTCGACCCGGGGCTGCCTGCTGTTCGACAATACTTGGTTGATATTATTTCCGAACTTGTAAAAAATTATGATGTTGACGGAATTCATCTCGATTTTATTCGTTACCCGGGCAAAGATTTTAATGATGCATATTCTTACAATGTATATGGGAACGGTAAAAACAAACCGGATTGGCGAAGAGATAACATTACCGAGTTTTTACGTTTGTTGTATAATACTGTTCGGCAGATTAAACCTTTCGTAAAAATCGGGGTTACCCCATTCGGAATTTATAAAAATGTTAAAAATGCCTCCGGAACACAGGGTTACTCGAATAATTTTCAAAATACACGTGAGTGGCTGCGTTTAGGTTACATCGATTATGCGGTACCGCAGATTTATTGGAATATGGATGACAATCCGAAATTTGATGTGCTGGCAAGAGATTGGGTGCAAAATTCATTTAATAAAAATATTATATTGGGGATTGCCGCCTACAAACCGGACGTAAAAGCAGAACTGAATAAGTTGATTAGTTATTCTCGGTCAGTAGATGCGGCAGG
>CAZXDS010000044.1:17236-19919 GCA_964639525.1 uncultured Melioribacteraceae bacterium
AAATTGAAAACTCCCAACGAACCTCTTTCGGCAACAAACTTATATGATATTTTTGAATCAAATAAAACTTCTGTTTCATTATCAATCAAAACTCCGCACCAAATAAAATATTATTTCACACTAAAATCAGTTGATAAATTTTGGAATGAAAGTACTGAAAGTTCAAATGTAGTTAGCGTAATGTTGCCAGCATTATTCGACATTATAAATCAAATGAAATTTTTTGATAAACCGGTTCTTGTTAAAAATTTTGATAATACTTACAAAGTACTTCTGTATTCAGGTGAGAAGGATTCTATTGTTGTTTCGGCATCAGATGGGAGCACAAAAAAAAGTATTACTTCTAAACTTATACTACCCGGCAAAAATATATTTTCTTTCAAAAGTAATTTTCAGAATTTTCAATATTTGATAATAAAATATTTGAGTACCGGACGAAAAGTAAAACTTAAATTTTAAAATATATACGTTGTATTATTCGTTTTATAATTTCATTAATTATTAAAAGGATTTTGCGGATTGAATTCAAAACTCGGTCTGTAATTATCTGAACTTTCCAAATCCTGAATCCAACCGTTTACCAAGCCATACTTTTCCATAAGTTCAAGTGTTTTATAAAACTCAGATTGCCTGATTTCTCTATTTAGTAAAATATATCTGTCGGATTTATTCGTTGGATAATACTGAGACATCAATGAAATGTGAATATTCGGGCTAAGCTCTTCGGCGATAAATTTAAATATTTTCTCAGACTCTGCCAGTCCATTAGGAAGAACAAGATGACGGATAATTAAACCGCGAACAACAATTTCTCCGTTATAAATAAGCTCGGAGCCAACCTGCCTGTACATTTCACGAATTGCATTTTTTGTGTGTTCAAAATAGTTATCGGCAAAACTGTATTTTTTTGCATTTGTATTATCACCATACTTAAAATCAGGAAGATAAATATCCACAACTCCGTCAAATAATTTCAGCATTTCAACAGAATCATATCCATTGGAATTGTAAACAATTGGCAGATGCAAACCTTTGCCAATTGCCAAATAAATTGAGCTGAGTATTTGTGAAGAAAAATGTGTTGGGGAAACAAGTCCGATATTATTGCAGCCTTTACTTTGAAGTTCAATCATTATTTCAGCCAAACGATTAAAACTGACTTCGTTTTGCTTTTGCTTTTTTCTATTCTGGCTTATTTCATAATTCTGACAAAAAACACATCTCAAATTACAATTGCCGAAAAAAATATTTCCCGCTCCATTCTTTCCTGAAAGAACCGGCTCTTCTCCAAAGTGCAGTGAATAAGCTGATACAAGCGGTAAATTACCGCTTTGGCAAAATCCGAGTTCTCCATCAGTTCTGTCAATATTGCAATCTTGCGGACAACTATTGCAAGATTTTAGAACTTCTGAAGCAGCAGCCAATTTCGCTTGGAATCCACCGGTTGTGAATGTTTTAATATAGGATGGGATAACGGACATTGAAATTATTTTTTAAACTGCAATGAAATAAATTGTAAAAAAAAAGGACACCATACGATGTCCTTTGTAAATCTTTCTGAAAAGAAATTTATCTGCCAATTTCATCAAGCTGGTCTTTCCTCGCAAGAAGAGTTTCCTCGTCTTCAACGCGGTCAGGATCAGCAACGCAACAATCAACAGGACAAACAGCCGCACATTGTGGCTCGTCATGAAATCCCTTGCATTCAGTACATTTATCAGGTACTATATAGAAAAATTCGTCTGAGAAAAATCCTTCAGCTCCTGAAGGTGCAGCATCTCCTTCTCCATAAGATTGACTACCTAATTCCCATTCTGCACCAGCTTCATAAATAGCAGTGTTAGGACATTCGGGCTCACAGGCACCACAGTTGATGCACTCGTCAGTGATCATTATTGCCATAACTTTGTTCCTTTTGTTTTAATTACACATTAGTTAATAAATTAATTCTGAATAATATTGTCGGATTAATTTTAAAATTATTTAATTTATCCATCTCAGTAATAGTGCTGCTTAGTTTCTCAATTTTTGAAATCAATTTACAAATATCTATGTTATAATATTTCGGTCTGTACATATTTAATTTTGAAATACTTTTTATCAATTGGCTTTGCGAACCTTTAAGATTACCGCAAATAAAATGATAACAACCTACAGAAACTTGAACCATTCCCTGAAAGAACATTTTTTCTTCTTTTTTCGCCTCCATCCACAATTCTTCAAAAAAGTCGTGGGCAGCAAAAAAATCAGCTTGATTAAAAAGTTTTATTCCACCATTAATATCAAACAATATGGCACCAATTATAACAAATCAAAATAGTAACTTCAAGTCTTTTTATCCTATAAATCAGATTACTTCAAAATTAATGAAAAAGAACCGGCAATTCAGGACCAAAATTAAAACTAACGGCAGCAACTATTTACAACATTAAATAAAAATATTTCGGCAAAGACCGAATCCGGCTTTCGACTGATTTTCCGGTTAATCTTTTCAAAATAAAAATTGTAGAACCGGCTTTCCTCAAAGAGTTCTGCGAACAGTCGCTTTATTTTTTATTTTTTTTAAAAAACTTTGCTGCTGTTTTTCAAAATTTTTCCTACATTTAACAATGAACAAACCGTCCACCGCAGCAATTCGGGGGCAAAATTAAAATCAAATAAAATAATGATTTATAACGATGAT
>CAZXDS010000045.1:0-19314 GCA_964639525.1 uncultured Melioribacteraceae bacterium
CGGCCTCTTCGTCCCGAACGAAGCGCGCTACCGGGCTGCGCCACACCCCGAAAATTGAATAGCAAAAATAATGCTATTTGAACTAAAAGTAAAATTTGAGCATTATTAATTTTGATTATTGCATTTAATAATTAAAATAGTTAAATATGTAATCGTAATTATCAAAACAAAAATAAATTAGAATATTCATTAATATGAGGGAGGATAGGATGAAAAAATTCTTATCGTTTTTAAGTGCGGTACTGTTATTTGCAACATTTTCAACATCTAATGCACAATTAGCTAAAAAGAGCTGGGCATTTGGTTTTGGGTTTTCATATCCCCATTTGGTAAGCACAAATATTGTTGCTGATAATTCAACTTACGGCGGGTATTTATCAATTCAAAGAAATTTTTCAGAACATGTCGGTCTTCGTTTCAGAGGCAGTTATAATCACCTCGCTGGGAAACGTACCATACCTGGGGCATCAATTGAAAATAATTTGATCAGCGGCGACATTGACTTGGTTTATTATCTTGCACCTTGTGAAGTTGTTTCTCCGTATTTTAATTTTGGGGTTGGCGGTGTTTACGGATCTTTAAGCGGTCCATACACTACCACGAGTGATAATTTTACTGATTATCAAGTTAATCTTGGTATTGGTGCTGAGTGGACAGTTGCTCCTAAATGGAAAATTGTTAGTGAACTTGGAATGCACTCGGTTGCAAACAGTTGGGTTGACGGAGTTTACGGAACAACTGGCGGCGGTATTTTTGGTGGAAATACAGATATGTACATGACATTTGATATTGGTGCAAATTATTATTTTAAACAAGGCGAACCTTCAAAACTTTGCCAATTGTACAACGGACTTGAAACACCTGATAATGTTGACTATGAAAGAATTGAAAATATAGTTAAAAAATATATCCCGAGAGAAGTTATTAAACAAGTTGTAGTTGAAAAACCTGTTGCAGCAGCGATGAATAACAATTGGGTGTTGGTTGGTGCTAATTTTGCTTTCAACAGTGCATCTCTTAAAAATGAAGCATTCCCTGTATTGTGGCATGCAAATCAAGTTCTTCTTTCTCATCCTGATGTTAGAGTTGAAATTCAAGGTTATACTGATAATATCGGAAGCGAAAAGAATAACATGAGGTTATCAGTTAAACGTGCTCAAGCTGTTAAGGATTATTTAATGGCTCGCGGTGTTAGTGCAGACAGAATGGTTGTTAAAGGATATGGCGAATCAAATCCAATGGCATCTAACAAAACTGCAAAGGGCAGAGCGATGAACAGAAGAATTGAATTCAAAGTATTGAATTAAAAACAATTCAAAATTATTTATAAAAAAAAGAGGCTTTTTTAAGCCTCTTTTTTTATGTCTGAAAATATTATTTTTGATTATTGATTTATAATTCCTATCTTTGTTGGAAATAATATCCTTTAATATTATCCCGTGAGATAAGCAAGGAATGAAAACAAACAACATAATATATAATAATTAATAGGAACCTCTGCGACGCGAGTCAATGAGGATTTTTTGTATATGGACATTAAAGCAACAATTATCGACAAAGAAGGGCTGTCAAGAACAATTACACGCCTCGCACATGAAATACTTGAAAGAAACAGCGGAACTAAAAATATTGTTTTACTTGGAATGCGAACACGCGGGGAATTTCTTGCAAAACGTATTCGGAAAAAAATTGAAGAAATTGATAAAACAAAACTGCAACTTGGTGTTTTGGATGTTACACTTTATCGTGATGATTTTAGAACTCGATTGAAACAGCCCGAAGTTTCAGTTACCGACATTACTTTTGATATGAATGGAAAAGATATTGTATTGATTGACGACGTACTTTATACCGGAAGGACAACACGGAGTGCAATGAATGCGATTATGGATTTGGGAAGAGCCCGCACTATCCAACTTTGTGTTTTGATTGATAGAGGTCATAGAGAACTGCCGATTAAAGCCGATTTTGTTGGGAAAAATATTCCAACTTCAATTAACGAAGAGATTCGTTTGCAAATGGAAGAAATTGACGGTGAAGATGCTGTTTATCTTGTTGATATTTCAAAAAAATAATTAAAGAGAAAATTTATGGGTTTATCAAGTAAACATTTAATTGGTCTGCATAATGTTCCCACTGAAGATATTCAATTAATTTTGGATACTGCACGAACATTCAGGGAAGTTTTGGAAAGACCGATAAAAAAGGTCCCGACACTTCAGGGCAAAACTATATTAAATCTTTTTTATGAAAATTCCACTCGTACGCGATTATCATTTGAACTTGCAGAAAAAAGATTATCTGCAGATACGATTAATTTCTCCAAAGCCGGCAGTAGTTCAAGTAAGGGCGAATCTTTTAAGGACACAATAAAAAACATTGAAGCGATGAAAATCGATTTGGTAATTGTCCGGCACGAATCCGCCGGAGTCCCACTTTACCTTACTAAAGTTACAAACGCAAGTATTATCAATGCCGGAGACGGACGACATGAGCATCCTACACAAGCTTTGTTAGATATGTATTCCATTCGAGAAAAAACAAATAAAATAAAGGGCTTAAAAGTTTGTATTGTCGGCGATATTTCTCATAGTCGTGTAGCTTTGTCCAATATTTTCGGATTAACCACACTTGGTGCAAAAGTTTCTATCTGCGGTCCTGCAACAATGATTCCCAAAGGGATAGAATCGTTCGGTGTAAAAGTTTATAATAATATTGATAAAGCAATGCAAGAACACGATGTTTTGAATGTCCTGCGAATTCAATTGGAAAGAAAAGCAGGCAGCACATTTCCTTCATTGAGGGAATATCATAATTATTTTGGAATTACTTCCGAGCGAATTGAAAAAAATAATCCCGATATATTAATTCTACACCCGGGACCAATTAACAGAGGTGTTGAACTCTCTTCTGACGTTGCCGATGGTCCCTATCAAATTATTCTTGACCAAGTTACAAATGGTGTCGCAGTCAGAATGGCTGTGCTTTATTTATTAGGAACAATGCAATAAAGGTAAAATATGAAACTACTTCTTAAAGATATACGATTATTAAATCCCGAACAGAAATTAGATGAAATAAATAATGTCTTAATTGAAAATGGGATAATTACAAAAATTGGAAATATACAGGGAAGCGATGCGGATAAAGTTTTGGAATTAAAAGGTAAAATTGCAGTACCCGGATTTTATGATATGCATGTGCATTTAAGAGAACCGGGACGCGAAGACGAAGAAACAATTCTTTCAGGCAGCAATGCCGCTGCTGCCGGAGGATTTACAGGAATTGCCTGTATGCCGAATACAAATCCGACAATTGATTCCGCTGAAGTAGTAACCTCAATAATTGGAAAATCAAAAAATCATCTTGTTGATGTTAACCCGATTGGTGCTGTAACAATTGGGCGTAAAGGAGAGACATTAGCTCCGTTTGCAGAACTTACAGATGCCGGTGCAGTTGCGTTTTCCGATGACGGCACTGCCGTAAAAACAGCCGAAATTGTTAGGCACGCTTTGGAATATTTATCAATGCACAACGCTCTGCTAATTGAACATTGCGAGGACGAATCACTTTCAGGAGGCTCGATGAATGAAAGTGAAATTTCTACTCTTCTCGGTTTGCCTCCAATTCCTTCCGTAGCTGAAGATTTAATAATTATGCGTGATATTCAAATTGCCGAATATACAAAAGGCAGAATTCACATTGCACATATCAGCACAAAAAACGGTGTGCAGTTAGTTCGTAATGCCAAAGCAAGAGGTTTGAATGTTACGGCGGAAGCAACTCCGCATCACTTTTCACTAACGGACGATTCACTGAAAATGTACGACACAAACTTTAAAATGAGTCCTCCTTTAAGACAGCAGGAAGATGTTGAGGCAATTATTGAGGGACTAAAAGATGGAACTATTGATTGTATTGCCAGTGATCATGCACCTCATTCAATTGAAGAAAAGGAAATGGAATTTATATACGCGCCGAATGGTATTATCGGTCTTGAAACTCAATTAGGATTGTCGATTAGCGAATTGGTTAATAAAGGATATTTAACACTCGAACAATTAGTTGAAAAACTATCAATCAATCCGAGAAAAATTTTAAATTTACCAATTCCTAAATTTGAAATCGGCAAAAAAGCTAATATGACTGTAATGGATACTGAAATTATTTGGACAGTTGACGTTAAAAGATTTAAATCCAAATCGAAAAATTCTCCATTTAATAACCGACTATTAACAGGAAAGTCTGTTGCGGTAATTAATAACGGACAATTATTTTTTGAAGATGAATTTAGTAGAATATAGCAATTCAGAGTCAAATAATACAGCTTTCAATATTAAATTTTTATTGTAGAACAAACCTTCCGGTTTGTTCATTGTTAAATGTAGAAAAAACTTTGATAAACAGCAGTAAAGTTTCTTTTTAAAAAAATAAAAAAATAAACCGACTGTTCGCAGAACTCTTTGAGGAAAGTCGGTTCTACAATTTTCATTTAATGTTGTAAATAATTGCTACTGTTAGTTTTAATTTTGACTCTGAATCGCTGGTAGAATATAGATAGTTAGGTGAAGTCAAAAATCGCATTTGCTTGAATTATATTGGGTATGGCTGAGTTCTAATTAACTCAGCATTACTTTTACTATTCCAAAACACACCGTCATTCCGTGATGTTCTTACACGGAATCTCATGATGTGTCCAGGATGCTGAAATAATCCGGCAACTGCCGGATAGCATGACAGTGCCTCTATGTTAGCTATAGTCTTTTTTAAAATTAAGTATGCTGATATTATTAGAACTAAGCCATTCGTTGTAAAATCATTTTATTATTAATTTTTTTTTCTAAATTTATATTCACATTGTTTACTTTCTAATACATAACAATAATATTATGTTTAAAAATAAGACTATTTGGTTATATAGTTAGTGGCACACTAATTGAAGCTATTCTATAAAAATTTGGAGGATAAAAATGAAATATTTAAAAATATTTATTGCCTTAGTCGTAATAATTTTGCTGTCAAGTTGTTCAAGTAATAATAATCCTGTTGTTGATACTACACCTCCGGCAGCTCCGACAAATGTTAAAACAGTGGTAAGAGATAATGAAGTTGATATTCTTTGGGATTATAATAACGAATCGGACGTAGCCGGTTACAATGTTTATTATGCCAGTTCATATCAAGGAAAATATACTCTTCTCGGCTCAACAGAACAAAACTTTTATGTTGATTCGGATGCAAGAAATGGTGAACTATGGTATTATGCGGTTGTTGCTTATGATTTAAGCGGTAACGAGAGCGAATTGAGTTATGATGAAGTTTATGGTGCCCCGCGTCCCGAAGGAATGAATCAATCTGTTTTTGACTTTAAAAATTTTCCCAATACTTCGGGTTATGATTTTAGTGAGTTTACCGTTATCCCGTTCGATGTGAATGATGGAACTTTTTCGGCGGATTTCTTTTTTGAAAATGATAACGGAAATTATTATTTAAATGTTTGGACCGATACTGAAATTCAGGATATGGGCGCAACAAGCGATATTTATGATATCCCATTTGCTCCAATTACAGGCTGGGTTCCGCTAATACAAGGCGACAATGTAAAATATGTTAATGCTCAAGCCGGACATACTTATGTGGTTTTTACTTGGGATAATCATTTTGCGAAAATTAGAATTAAAACTATTACGACAGAAAGAGCTATTTTTGATTGGACTTATCAATTAATTGAAGGGGAACAGCAATTGAAACCAACTGTGAGAACCGGACGCGTTGGAATTGCACACAATGTTTTGAAAAATTCAGGAAAGTAAATTTGTATTTAATTGTTTCTTTGAAATTATAAATAGTATTTTACTATTAGCCAATGAAAAAAAAATATAAATACAGAAAATTTATTGCGTTTTTAATCTTTTTTATAATTGCTTCCTCGCTTTCCGTTGGGCAAACACAGCGTAGGGAAAAGAGGGAAATAAGTAATATATTTCACAAGATTGAAAGAAGTATTAATAACAGTTCTGCAAATGGGATTTCGGATTATTTTTATGATCGGGTTTTTATCAGTCTTCCTAATAACAAAAGCAATTATTTTAGCAGCAATCAACTTTTTTATCTTTTGAAAGATTATTTTTCGACTCACAACATTATGTATTTTGCATTTGATAAAGTCTCTATTTCCGGCACAAATCCTTTCGGCTACGGGAGTGCTACTTATGAACATCTGGGGATAAGAAAAAACTCCACTATTTATGTCTCGCTCAGTAAGTTTGGACATAACTGGCGAATTACTAAATTTGTTGTTAATTAAACATTTTTCCCGACTTGAATAAAATCAACAAATATATTTCTCTCATTTCAATTTTAATTGTTATCGGAATTGGAATTGTTTCCCCGGTTTTGATTACTCACTTTGAAAACAATTGGGCGGAAGAGTCTAAGGTTACTACAAATCAAATAATGCTTGAAAGCAGAGAAGTTATTCATCAGCAGGAACTCAGCTTAGAATCGGCATTAAAAAATATCAAAAAATATTTATTCTCCAACAATAGTTTAGCATCCCCCAACCAAAATGCATTTTTGAACTATATCAAAAATGAATATCCGACTCTTTCAGTAATTATTTATAATGGCGATGGAAATCCGGTATTGTGGTCAAACTACATTAACGGGTATTTGGCAAATAGCATTAGTGAAGTTCCTGACAAAATATTTTTCTGCGATTTAAGTATGAAAAAGTATTTGGGAATTAAATCACAGATTAAGGTGCTATCTGATAATTTGAGTATTAATATTTTAAGGTGCATAAGTAAGGATTATAGATTACCAATCGGTAGCAGCAATGAACTTCTCGAAGATGTGTTAACTAAAAAGTTTGGTGTGAAATTTATTTTCAATTCTTCCGGCAATTCAAGTATATCCGATAAGAGTTTATCTGTTTATAACATATTGGATAAGGATGGGAGAAAAATATTTGATGTTTCATTTCCGAAACCGAGACGAGTTGAATATATTGACAATATTAAAAATACTTTTGCTACTGCACAATCGGTTCTGTTAATTATAGGAATACTATTTTTACTTTTTTATAGCTCAACTAAAATATTTAAGATTAAATCAAATATTTACAGACTGCTGATTTATGTTACGATTGCTGTTTTTTTTAGAATTCTTATTTATTTGCTCGGTATTCCTGAAGGAATATTTCACACGAATTTAGCAAATCCCGAATATTTCTCTTCACATTTTGCTTTTGGAATTGTAAAATCACCGTTGGAATTTTTGATTACCGGAATTTTTGCAGTTTTAATTGCCATTATATTATTTCGTTTTACCGCTAAATATTTTCGATATTCCAATGTATTGAACAGCAATTCTAAATATTTCACTGCAATGTTAAGCATCATTATTCTATCGGTTTTATTGATTAGGGCGGTCGGGGCAACAAGTAAAAGTGTTATTTTTGATTCATCAATAAATTACTTCTCTGATTTTAATCTCATATCAAAACCGCCTGCAGTTTTGATGCAGATAAATACACTGTTGTTTGGGTTTACAATATTTTTAATAATAATCTCCACTTTGCTTCTATTGTTAACAAATCATAGAAGTAGTAAAGGCATAAAGAGTTTGTTTCTGATTTTTAGTTTAACCGTGATTTTTGGAATTCTATTTCATATCCTGCAGCCAAGTCCGCAAGTAAGTATCCCAATAATTATAATGATAATCGTTTTTTTATTTTTCGTTGCATATTTAATTGCTGAAAAAAAAATTTCAATTCCTAAAACTTTATTTTATACCGCTTTCATTTCATCATTTGCTACGGCTATTTTGCTCAATTATTATAATACCAAACAGGAAAAGGATGCATTAAAAAATATTGCTTTTGAGTTATCCCAGTCCAAAAGTAATTATTACGAATATTTGATTACTCAAACTTTAAATTCAAAAAGAGTTCGGCAAGTTGCGATGGTGGGAATAAAATCAAAGGAAATTAACAAATCGGATATGGCTGCTTTTGAAATTTGGAGCAACAGCAATTTGAGCTCGGAATCTGCTAAAATGAATATAGAAATTTTCGATAGGCATTCAACTCTTATCGGGAATTTTAATTTGGGATTAGAATCAAAAGAAAAAAATGCAAACTTTGGTCAAACGAATAACGCCATAAATTTAAAAATTGAAAAGAAAACATTAAAAGCCGGTAACACAACGTTAATTGGCGGAAGTATTCCGCTGGTTGACCAAAATAACATAATTGGATTTCTTTCAATAAATATTCTGGATGAGATTGGAATTGTGCACAATGTTTTGCCGGAATTTTTAACATCACCCAAACCGTTTGTTAACTCAGCAATAAATGACCAGCAATTAAATATTTATGAATTATATGGCTCCAAGCTGTTTAAACAGAGCTCCAATGTAAATTTAAGCAGTAAAAAAATAAAGTTTATTCTGCAATCGCATTATAATAAATTTAATGAAGTGTGGATAAACACCAAACTTAGTGGAAAGGATTTTACGCTGTACGCTTATAAATCTGATATTGGAAGCATCACCAAAACCATTGTTATCGGAATTAAGGAAAAAGAAATTGCATTCGGATTGTTCCATTTTTTTAAAGTTTTATTTATTCACAGTGCTTTAATTATTCTACTGTTGTTTCTATATTTCGTTTTGTTTGAAAAAAATAGGATTAAAATATTACGAAGTTTTGATACAAAATTATTTACGGCATTTCTAATAATTTCAATTGTTCCGTTAGTATTAATGGCAATTTCAATAAGGGAATTAACAGACGAAAAAAATGATTCCGCCATATATTATAAGTTGGAGAAAAGAGCTAAATCTGTTGAGCAGTATTTAATCGCGCATTCGTGGGAGAATAATAAAACATCTGAAAAATATTTTAATAAAATATCAAAAAATCTAAATATAAAATATTCAATATACGATAATAATAAATTGATATATTCCTCATATAAGCAATATTTTAATATCGGTCTGTTTCCCAATATTGTTAACTCGGCAGTGTATTACGAGCAGAAAAACATGGGATTGAAAACGTATGTGGTGAAAGAAAAAATTGGCAATAAATCATTTAATGCTTTCTATTTGGCAACAACAATAAAAGGTGAAAATATTGTTATAGAAATTAGTGATGCCTTTAATCCTATTCTTCTGCCGATGTCGGGAACTGAGTTGGATATATTTTTATTTGGAAGTTACTCGCTTGCTATAATTTTGATAATTGTATTTAGTACAATTTTGGCAAAACAAATATCATCTCCTATTCGGCAGCTTACGGTTGCCGCTAAATCAGTTGCTAGTGGTGATTTGAATCTTGAAGTTGTCCGAAAGGAAGAAGGCGAAGTAAAAGATTTGGTAAATGAATTTAACTACATGGTTAAAGAGTTGAAAAAAAGTCAGAAAGCTTTGGCAGAAATTGAAAGGGAAACGGCCTGGAAAGAAATGGCAAAGCAAGTTGCGCACGAAGTAAAAAATCCGCTTACTCCTATGAAACTTTCTGTTCAGCAATTAGTAATTGCGTACAAAGAAAAATCACCAAAGTTTGAAAAAATATTTTATAGTGTAACCGGCACGGTAATAAAACAAATTGAAATACTCAAAAATATCGCATCCGAATTCTCCAGCTTTGCAAAAATGCCGAAAATAAAATTGGAAAAAATTGAATTGCTATCTTCTTTGAATGATGTTAAAAATTTGTTTGAAAACGAAAAAGCGAAAATAAATATATCGGCAAACACGGATGAAGTATTCGTTAATGCGGATGCGAATCAGTTGAAAAGAACACTGGTTAACCTTGTTAGGAACTCGATACAGGCAAATGCTGAATTTATTGAGATAAAAATTGATGCGATAAAAAGTGTTGTTGAAATCAGGGTAATTGATGATGGCGATGGTATTCCATTAAATAAATTAAGCAAAGTTTTTGAAGTTGATTTTACTACAAAGGAAAAGGGAATGGGACTGGGTTTAAGTATTGCCAAAAAATCTATCGAAAATATTGGCGGAGAAATAAATGTAGAATCTACTTCCCCGCAAGGAACAGTTGTTATTATTAAACTATCAAAAGTATAATAAAAACGGAAATTACCTTAACAAAACCATTTTTTTTGTAATTAACCTATTCTTTCCTAACTGTGTTTTTGCTTCAAGTTGATAAAAATAAACACCGCTTGAAAGATTGCTTCCGTCAAATATTATTTGGTGTGTACCGGCAGAAATATTCTCCTCCACCAATGTTTTTAACTTCCTACCCAGAATATCATAAATATTAATTGTTACAAAACTTGTTGTCGGCAAACTATAACTTATTATTGTTGTTGGGTTAAAAGGATTGGGATAATTTTGACCCAAAATAAATTTTACCGGAGTTATCTGATTTTCTTTTACATCCGTAATTCCATCAGTAGAAAAAGTAATAGAGTCGCTTAAAAAGAAAGGCTTGAATTGAAAAATTGATAGAGTGTCGCCTGCCGATGGATTTCTACTTCCTTGCGTGTCATCCATATAAACCCAATAAGTTTTTACAAAATCAAGAGTTCCGAAGCTTTCTAAAAATATAATTCTGTCTTTATATATTCCACTGGTTGTAAATTTTCCTTCACCGCCTGTATTATCCATTTCAATAAATCCGAAATCAATCTGCTTTTGTTCGGTTGTATTTATTACTTTAAAATTAACCGGTTTTGCCGGAAAGTTGCTGCCGCTAATATTGATGGAGGTGGAAGTATCAATTCCCACATCGCCGAAAATTATTTTGTAATCCGCTGCATTTGGTGAGCCTATTTCTCCACCTGTAAAATGATAAGTTTCAAAAGTATAATTGTAAATATCCGAATTATTCCAACTGGATTTATTTTGGTCAACTGATATTGTATCATTTCGCACTAACAATCTGATACCGTCAAAATAAGGACCTTCGATATTTGCGTTCGTAATCTGAACATTATCGACCGGAACATTTCCGTTTGTTTTATCGAAAACTGAATAGAACAAATTATTATCGTTTTGTCCGGTTAATGCCGAAAAATATATGACGTAATTGTCACCTGTAATTTCCCCTTCGTTTACAATGTGTATTTCAAATGTTCCGGTGCCGATACCGAAGTAGGATAGTGAGGTTAAACTATCACTGGGAACCGGATGTTCGTTAGCGATCGAGAACGGTGAAACTACTATGCTGTCACTCCCTCCATCCCAAACTATTTCGCCTAACAATTCATAAGTATCTGAATTTGGGAAATCATTTGTATTCCAATTATAAATATTACCGGTATTATTTTGTGAAAGAATTTGCCAAATAGAATTTGATTGTGTGCGATAGTAAAAATTTACGGAATAACTCTGGTCATTTTCAGCATCGCCCGCAATCCAGTCAATTGTGTAATTATCAGATAATTGAGTTCCGGCAATTGGATTACTAATGTAGAGCTGCGGATTTGAGTTGTCTGTAGAATTATTGATTGTAAACCTTTCGGTAGCAGCAAATTTAGTTCCATTGGAATTAAAGACATAAACCATAATTTTATTCAAAATGCCATTTGGTGTATTTATTGTATTCCATTGATAGGTTTGGCTCCCGTCTGTTACTTTATCTAAGAAATTCCAAGTATCACCATTATCGGTAGAATTAAAAATTACTGCCTCAGTCTGCTCACTTGTGCCGTTTAATTGCCAATTAATATTAACATTTCCACTAACGGTATTACCGGAAGCAGGGGATGAAATTTCCACCGTATAATTTCCTTCCTTAAAGCCTGAGTTTACAAATTGATTAGCAAAGTCAAGCTTTTCGTTTATCTTTGAAAGTCGTATCTGTGCATTCGGATCATTTTGAGGACCATTTGCAAAAATTACTGCAAAAATAAATTCTTTGCTTTCTCCGGGTTGCAGTGAAAAATATCCACTGGAAATAAATCCGTCATATTCACCCGGAACTATAGTTGAGGGATCTATAAAATAACCCAACCTCATAAAAGAAAACCAAAATTCAATGTCAGAAATTGTACTAAAATTTATAGAACCGGCAGGCTTGTATTGAATATTGGTTATGTTCGTATTTCCGGTACCATCAACGCTTTCGGGTGTTTTCAAAAATGCAATCCCAACTGCTCCAACAGGATTACCGCCGAATGAAGGCGAAATATTATCATTATCATAAAACCAGACAAGATTTTTGGATAAATCATAGTTCATATTATCGTCTTGCGAATCGCCGTTGCCGCCCACAAAATCCGCTGCCCACATTGTAAGTGCTGTTTTATTGATTGGTTTTGTCCCGTCGTTTTTTATTTTATAACTGTAAAAAACAATGTCTTTAAAAGGAATATCTGTAAATTCCATTGACCTTGCACTAACAATTAAACCAAGACCTTTGCGAGTTAAGTCTGTTGAATCAGGAAAATAATTTGGGTATCTGTCGTAATTATCATCAGTAAATTTATAATACAGTTCCTGTCCGTTAATTAAATAATCTTTTCCAAGATAACCGTCCCATTCACCTTGCCAGCCGGGATCGGAGTTATCATTCAGTCTATCCGGCCAAAATTCAGGCCAAGTGCTTGGGTTTTGGCTGTCGGCAATTTGATTTAATGATGAATTGTAATAACCGGGAATTGGCTCGAAATTCCATGAACTTCCATCCGGTGCGTTTCTGAAAGTAGGAACTTCCACAATATGCAAAGTATCGCCGTTGTTATTAACAACTTCTGCACCAATAAAAATTGAATTAAGAGCCATATAAACCTGTCCGGTATTTTTATACCACTCATACGGTGTTTCCACATCAATGGGGAATTGTCCGCCGGTTCTTCCGGTAAAACCAAAATTATGAATTGTAGTTTTAACATTGTTTGCTTGTAATTGAGAATGCGTTCGTGAATTTACATCTCCTCGTTCATTGCCGGGAACATGGGATTGAGAGAATGTTGTAGATGCTGATAAAAGAATTAAAATTAGGATAGTTGTACGGATTGAAAATCTCATTGAAAACTCCAAATACATAAAGAAATCATTAAAGTGCAATGCTGAAAACTAAAATAAAATATAAATATTAACAAATACATTAATGAAAAATAGCAATCGGAAATATTCAAAATAGTATATAGTGTATTATTATAATTAAAGTTTATAATATTCCTTTATCATGAGTATTATATAGTGCTAAATGATGCCGAGTGTAAAGTGCATAGAATTAAAACAATGATATTATGATTATCCGATTGTTTGAAAATTCAGTTTGTCTAAGGCTTAATCAATATCCATTTTTGCACTTATTTTTTAGGATGATAATTGATGAACCGATTCAGTGTAACAAAGCGGGCAAACGGAATTACAGTTGTTTCGGAAAACTTACCTTATGTAAAATCATTTTCAGTCGGTTTCCGGTTTAATGTAGGAACACGTGATGAAAATAAGAAAAGCAACGGCATTAGTCATTTTCTTGAGCACATGTTTTTTAAAGGAACGCAGAGCCGCTCGGCAAAACAAATTTCGATGGAAGTAGAAGCTCTCGGCGGTTACTTCTAAAGAGCATACTTGCTTTTATGGGCGAGGACTTTCACACAACCTTGGAAAAACATTCGCTGTTCTTGCTGATATGCTGCAAAATTCGTTGTTTGATGACAAGGAAATTGAAAAAGAATCCCGCGTTATAGTTGATGAAATGAAGGATATTGAGGACTCGCCTGAAGAAATAATATTTGATGAATTTGAATCGATTCTTTTTAAGGGAAGCAGCTTAGAACTTCCGATTATCGGGACGGAAAAGAATGTGCTTGGTGCTACCCCAACTAGTCCGCCATCATTACTTACTTGCCAATTAGCGGCAGTACTCCAATTGCATGAACCTCCAAATCCGCTTGGATTTGAACGGTATAAATTTTGATTTAGAACTTGAGTTGTTAAAAAACTAAAAATCACGAATAACAAAACATGTAATTTATTAAACATTTTGCCCTCGCATAAATTCAGTATATTTTAATTTCTACATTCGTAAAAGTAAAATACATCAAGCAAGTTATTAAGTAATTGATAGGGCAAGAAAAAATCTTTGGAAAGTATTTAATGAATCCACTCTAAAAAGCCCCAAACGGACTAAAGTAATTACTTAATTAAGATTTTAGAAGTTTTAATATTAAGCTCATTTTCTCTGCCTAATAACTTCATACAGCATAATACCGGCAGAAACAGACACATTCAGTGATTGAATTTTACCCAACATCGGAATTTTAACAAGAAAATCACATTCTTCCGCAATCAGTTTTCGTATTCCCTTTTCTTCATTCCCAACTATAATTGCGGTAGGCATTTTATAATCAACAGTATCATATTCTTTTTCTGCTTCAAGGGAAGTTCCGACAATCCAAAAACCGGCATTTTTTATTGCTTGCATAGTATTTCGTAAGTTTGAAACTTGTACAATTTTAACATGCGATACAGCACCGGCAGAAGTTTTTTCAACTGTTTCATTTATTGAGGCACTGTTTCGTTCAGTAATAATCACACCATCAACACACGCCGATTCCGCCGTACGTAAAATTGCGCCAAGATTGTGTGTGTCTTGAATTGAGTCAAGAAGCAACAAAAACGGATATTGTAATTTTTTTGAAGACTCAACGATTTCATTTAAACTGTAATATTTATAGTTTGACGTAAGTGCTACAACGCCCTGAGTATTCCCATCTTTTTCGTATTCTTTGAATTTGTGAGGCGAAAGTTGGGTGAGCTTAACTCTCTTTTTTTTTGCAGCTATTCTAATTGACTCAATTATTCCGCCTTTCTGTCCATAGGCGATAATCACTCTTTCAATTTCTTTGCCTGAATTTAGTGCTTCGAGTACCGGTTTTCTTCCAATGATTTTTTTCATAACTACACCGCTATTCCGAAATTACAGAATGCCGTTCAAGTCCGATAAACTTACTTCTTTCTGTTCTCCGGCTGACATATTTTTCAGTACTGCATTTCCTCTTTCATATTCTTCTCCGCCAACCATCAAAACATTTTTAGCATTTAACCTGTTGGCTTCACGCATTTGAGCTTTTACACTCCTCCCGAGATAATCCAGCTCAACCGAAAGTCCTTTTGCCCTAAAAAAATGTGCAGTTCCAAAAACTTCTTTTTCCAATGATTTATCGAGGCGAACTACGTACAAATCAATTTCTTTCCGAGGCAAATTAAAAACATTTTCATTTTCGCAGGCAAGTAAAATTCTTTCAATTCCGGCAGCGAAACCGACTCCGAATGTATCCTTGCCGCCAAGCTCCTTAACCAATAAATTGTATCTGCCGCCGCCGCAAAGAGCAGTCTGCGAACCAACACTTCCGCTTGATATTTCAAAAGTTGTATTGGTGTAATAGTCTAGTCCGCGAACAAGAATCGGATCAATTAAAAACGGGACACCTGCTTTTAGTAAAATTTGTTTAACACTTTCAAAATGTTCGAGAGATTCATCATCAAGATATTCAATTAAGTGTGGGGCATTTTCCGTAATCTCCATATCACGTGCATCTTTGCTGTCAAAAATTCTGAGAACATTAGTTTCAAAACGTCTTTTGCTGTCCTCTGAAAGACCATCAAATTTATCGGATAAATAATCGCGTAAAACACTTTTGTAATTTTCCCGCGAATCAGGAACCCCAAGCGAATTAATTTTAACAGTCAGGTCTTTAAGACCTAATTGTTTTAGAATCATATACGGTATTAAAATCATTTCAGCATCAAGGGCGGGATTATTACTGCCGAGAGCTTCTGCCCCGAATTGATGAAATTGTCTCAGCCGCCCGGCTTGCGGTCTTTCCTGCCTAAACATTGGAGAGATATAATAAAATTTATTAAATCCTTGCTGTTTATCAAACGAATGTTCAATGTATGCCCTTACAACGGAAGCGGTCATTTCGGGTTTAAGTGTAACACTTGTTTCACTTCGGTCGACAAAAGTGTACATTTCCTTACTTACAATATCCGAACTCTCACCAATACCCCGGCTGAACAAACCTGTTTCTTCAAATATCGGAGTTCTAATTTCACTGTAATGAAAATCTGCCATAATTTTATTAACCGTTGATTCAACAAATTTCCATTTGTTAATATTTTCAGGCAGAATATCTTTTGTACCCCTAATTGCTCTAATCATTTATTTCTTAATTTTTAATAATTTTAATTGAGATTGATATAATTTTTTTCTTCTTCCCTGAAGATATTAAAAATTTCATCATTGTCTTTTGCGGTTAACAACCTACTTCTAAACTCTTCTTTGTTCATCATTCGCGATATTCGGCTTAATAATTTAATATGAGGACCAACGAGGTTTTCTCTCCCAACTAAAAGGAATATTAGTCTTACAGGTTTGTTATCTAAAGAATCAAAATCAATAGGTTGCTCTGTCCTGCCAAATGCCGCCACTATCCCATCAACACCGTTTGTTTTTCCATGTGGAATAGCAAACCCTTCTCCAACTCCTGTGGACATGATTTCTTCTCTATCCAGCACAGCTTTGCGGACAGCTTCCAAATTTTTAACTTCATCTTCATTTTTGAGATTATCAATCATCTCGTTCAAAATTTCCTTTTTCGTATTACCCTTCAAGGATACATTTATTCTGCTTAATTTTATAACTTCGGTTATATTCATTATCCTGCAATAATTATGAGAAATATTATAAAAAGGAAATTTAACAAACCATTTTTAATTAGCAAAGCAATTAAACTCAATGGATGAATTAATCTCTCTTAATCTGCAAGTGTCTATAACATAATAAAGCCGAATCCGGCTTAAGACTGATTTTTCGAGTTAATTTTTTCAAAATGAAAATTGTAAAACCGACTTTCCAGTCGGTTTATTTTTTAACTTTTTTAAAAAGAAACTTTGCTGCTGTTTTTCAAAGTTTTTTCTACATTTAACGATGAACAAACCGGAAGGTTTGTTCTACAATAAAAATTTAATATTGAAAGCTGTATTATTTGATTCCGAATTGCTACAAATAAATTATTCGCTTGCCAAAGGCTTTGTTTACAGTTAAGTTTCACTACAAATATATTTTTAAATTCTGTTGAATGAGGCAAATTATGGATATTAAAAACAAAACTGTTCTTGTACTTGGAGCATGGGGCTTGGTAGGCAATGCTGTTACTAGAAAAATTATTGCGGAAAAACCCAAGAATATTGTTATTACATCTCTTAATGAAAAAGAGATTTTGGAAGAGATTGAAAAATTAAAAAAAGAATTTCCGGAGCTTCCTGAAAACTATTTTATCCCTTGGTGGGGAAACATTTTTGTACGAAATGAATATAAGGATGCAAATAGATTTGACCTTCTTGCCAACCCGGAAAGCCGAGATAAGTTAATGACTGATACACTTGAAGAACTTACGCCTGAGTTACTTCACACTTCATCTTTGTATTCATTAATTAATGAATACAAACCCGAAATTATTATTGACTGCATTAATTCTGCTACCGGAATTGCTTATCAAGATATTTACACTTCGTATAGGGATATTAGAAAAACTATAAAATCAGATACGTCAAGAGATGCCATAGTTGAGCAAACCGAAAAATTACTTTGCACTCTTTATATTCCACAGCTCATAAGGCATATTCAAATTCTCTATGCCTCAATGAAAAAAGTTGGAACTGAAATATACATGAAAATAGGAACAAGCGGAACCGGTGGAATGGGTTTGAATATTCCATATACTCACAGTGAAGAAAAACCTTCTCGTGTGCTGTTAAGTAAATCTTCAGTTGCCGGAGCACATACTTTGCTGCTGTTCCTTATGGGCAGAACTCCTGACGGACCTATTACAAAAGAAATAAAACCAACGGCTGCAATAGCTTGGAAAAAAATTCAGTTTGGAAAAATAAAAAAACAAGGCAAAGGGATTGAATTGATGGAGCTTCCGATTTCTGCAGCAATTCCGCTCAATGAAAAATTGACTCTTAATTTGGAAAAGCAATTTGAATCATCAGGAAAAGAATTGGAATCTGTTTTTATAGATACCGGAGAAAACGGAACATTTTCACGCGGCGAATTTGAAGCGATTACTTCGCAAGGACAAATGGAATATGTAACACCTGAAGAAATTGCCGCTGATGTTATTTATGAAATTAAAGGAGGTAATACCGGACACGATATAATTAACGCACTTGATAATGCTACATTGGAACCTACATACAGAGCCGGATTTCTACAGCACTATGCAATCAATAAATTGAAAGACCTCGAAGACCTTCATGGCAAAAGCAGCGTAGCTTTTGAACTGCTCGGACCACCAAGGTTGTCTAAATTGCTGTACGAAATTCACTTGCTTAAATTGGTTGCCAAAACTCTTAAAGGAATTTTGGAGAAATCACCTGAAGAACTTTCAAAAGAGATTTATAACATTATTCAAAACGATGATGAGTTGAGAAGTGAAATTATTTCAATCGGCATACCCATTTTGATGCCGGATGGAAAATTTTTACTACGGGGAAACCTAATGAAAATTCCACCATATCGTGGAGAAAATGAATTAAATATAAATGATGATAATGTTAACCTTTGGGCAAAAGACGGATGGATTGACCTAAGAGAAAAAAATATGATAAAATGGCAATCCCGAATAACAATGATAATTGAAGATGCTGAAAATATTCATGAAGATGACACAAGCTCTATGTTTGTCAGAAATAAAAGATATTGGAACAACTTTGAGCAAATTGATATCGGTAAAATTGTAGGATGGATATTTATTGTTGAGGAAGAAGGACTTAGAATGAAGGCATAAATTATTCGTGTCGGTACTGAATTGAAATACACTCTTATACCGGCTAATATTTTCAAACTTTATATTTACCGGATTTATTTCCGGTAAATTTTTATTAATTAAAAATAATTTAAATGAGAAAGAACAGAATAGATTTCACTAACTTGGCTTCTATCAAAAGCAGTTTTGAAGAAATAATTAACACTCAAATTCCCATTGTAAAAGAAATGGGAATCAAACTTGCGGACTACAATGGAACAGTGTTGAAGTTAGAAGCCCCGCTTGATAAAAATATTAATCACCGTTTTTCTGCATTTGGCGGCAGCATCTACTCGGTTGCCGTATTGGCAGGCTATGGAATAATTTTTCTTAGATTAAGAGAGCTGAATCTAAACCCGCATATTGTGGTTCACAAAAGTAATGTTGTCTATAGGTTACCAATAGAACAAGACTTTGAGGCGATTTGCAAAATTGAGGACAATGAGAACTTTGATAATTTTATTGAATACTATAAGCAAAATAAAAAATCAAGAATTGAACTTAATTC
>CAZXDS010000046.1:0-18926 GCA_964639525.1 uncultured Melioribacteraceae bacterium
ATTAAGCTCCGGTAAATTGAAAAACATTGCCGAGCGTTCAGGAAGAGCACAAGACAAAGATGACGGAGGAGGACTGGAAACGCTCCGCCGTGGCGGATATATGTAAATCAAAAACAACTTTGAGAAACTTTGTGAAAACCTTGGTGCAACTTTGTGGTATATCTTTTCGGGTTTCACAAAGTATCGCAAAGGAAAACACGAAGTATCACGATGAGAGTGAATTATGAACGAAAATGAAATAAGTAGAATAATACTTGATTGTGCATTTAAAGTTCACACAGCATTAGGTCCCGGATTACTTGAAAGTGCATATCAGGAATGTTTAAATTACGAATTAAAGAAGTGCGGATTAAAAGTAGAAAAAGAAAAACCTCTACCTCTTGTTTATAAAGAAGTAAAATTGGAATATGGATATAGAATTGATTTGCTGGTTGAAAATAAAGTTGTAATAGAGCTTAAAACAGTGGAAAACTTTACAGATGTACATATTGCACAAACGTTAACTTATATGAAATTATCTAACTGTAAATTAGGACTATTACTAAATTTTTATACTAAATCATTAAAAAACGGAATTAAACGTTTAATACTTTGAGAGACTTTGTGTAGAACTTTGTGTGACTTCGTGATATGTTTTTTTTGTTTCACAAGGTTACGCAAAGTAACACAAATTGACTCTTAATTATTATTTGAAGGAAAAACTTAAATAAATGAAAAATATTCTCAAGCGTACACAAATGAACATCGTCATCGCCGGACACGTTGATCACGGTAAAAGTACGGTTATCGGACGATTATTGGCGGATACCAACTCTCTGCCGGAAGGAAAGTTGGAGTTTGTAAAACAACAGTGCGAACTGAACGCTAGACCCTTTGAATACGCTTTTTTACTCGATGCGCTTAAGGACGAGCAAGCGCAGGGAATTACAATCGATTCCGCGCGTGTCTTCTTTAAATCGGAAAAAAGAGATTACATAATTATTGATGCACCGGGGCATATTGAATTTCTGAAGAATATGGTTTCCGGAGCCGCGAGAGCCGAAGCCGCTTTACTGGTTATTGACGCTAACGAAGGAGTGCAAGAAAATTCAAGACGGCACGGTTATATGCTTTCTATGCTTGGAATAAAACAGATCGCAATTCTTGTGAATAAAATGGATTTGGTTAACTATTCTCAAAAAGTATTTGATGAAATAGTAAAAGAATACTCGAAATTTTTATATTCAATAGGCGTTACAGCGCGAACGTTTCTTCCCGTAAGCGGACGCGAAGGAGACGGGATCGCTAAGTTGACAGAAAATATTTCGTGGTTTAACGGAGAAACGGTTTTAGAAGTTCTCGATAATTTTGAAAAAGAAAAACCTTCAACCCATAAAGCGTTTAGAATGCCGGTTCAAGCAGTATATAAATTTACAAATATGGGCGACAGCAGACGCATTGTAGCCGGAACCGTGGAAACCGGTTCGTTAAAAATCGGCGATGAAGTTCTATTTTATCCTTCAGGTAAAAAAAGTCGCGTAAAAACAATAGAGTATTTTACCGGCGGTAACGACTCGGTAAATAGACCGAATTCGGTTTCAGTAGGCGAAGCGGCAGGCTTTACCTTGGAAGAACAAATCTATATCGCGCGCGGAGAAATTGCTGTAAAAGGGAGAGAATTAAAACCGGAAGTCGGCAAAAAAATCAGAGCAAATCTGTTTTGGTTGGGTCGTAAACCGTTGCTGCCCGAAAAAGACTATTTCTTAAAACTGGGTGCTGCGAAAGTAGGGTGTAAATTAGTTGAAATTCATAAAGTGTTAAACGCTTCGAATCTCGATTCAAACGAAAAACAAAATTTTGTCGGGAGACACGAAGTTGCTGAAGTAACGCTTCAACTAAACAGAGCGATAGCTTTTGATAAAGCTGAAAACAATGCTGCAACTAGTCGTTTTGTTATTATTGACGAATACGAAATAGCCGGCGGCGGAATAATTACTGAAACCGTATTGGATAAGTATAGTGCCATTAGGGATAATGTAATTGTAAGAAATTATAAATGGGAAAAATCAATAATCCCGCCTGAGCGAAGGGCGGAAAAATATAATCAAAAATCAGCTTTGATTTTAATTACCGGCGCCCGAAACGCCGGCAAAAAGGAAATAGCGAAAAAACTTGAAGAAAAGCTCTTTGAAGACGGTAAAATTGTTTATTTCCTTGGAATAGGAAACGTGAAATACGGAATAGATTCGGATATTACTTTAAAAAAAGAAGCAAAAGGAAAGCCTGTCTCGGTGAAGCCTGTTTCAATTGGCGAAAATGGACCTGTCGCGGCGAAGCCTGATTTTGATAGCGAAGCCGGAAAGGAACACTTACGCAGACTAGCTGAAGTAGCCCATATTTTACTCGATACCGGAACAATATTAATTGTAACCGCACGCGAGTTAACGCAAGATAATTTGGAAATAATCAAAACAATAGTAAATCCTGAAAAAATCGAAACCGTTTGGGTTGGAGAAGATATAACAACAGATATTGCATTAGATATACGAGTGCCTGGTAAGATTGATGTTACTGAATCGGTTAACATATTGAAAAACAGATTGTATGAGAAGGGAGTTATTTTTAGACCTTGGTAATAGAATGCTGGAAAGTAATAAAAAATTATTGGAATTTTGGAAGTATGAAATAGTGATTTAACAAATGTATGTAGAAGAAAAGAGATAATACCAATTCTACTTTAGCTGTAATATAGATGTTGAGGAATCAATAAATATTTTTTAAAATAGGTTTTACAAAAAAGGGCTAAGTTCTAATTACAGCAGCATTAATTAAATCGCAATGTTATCAACAGATAAATAAAACCAAAGAAACTGTCATTTCGAACCCTTTTCTTGGGTGAGAAATCTTGTTACAAGTAGAAGATTTCTCAATCGCTCAAAAGCAAGCTCATTTCGAAATGACATTGAAATTATGCTTTGGAAAAATCCCAGTATAATTTGCTGTCATAATTAGAACTCAGCCCAAAAAAGTAATTGTTCTCAGACAATGGTTGAAACAATTGCGGCTAACTTGCACCGAAGATGAGGATTTTCCAATTATCCTTAACTTTAATATTTGTTAAAAAAACTTTGTAAAAAAAGCGTTACTCTTGTTTTAAAACTTACAATGACTAAAACAGAAATAAAAAAAATATTAGAGACTGGTGAAACTGAACAAACTGAGTTTAAACTTAATTTTGGTAGCTCTGTTATAATTTCACTAAATGCTTTTGCAAATGCAAAAGGTGGGAAGGTTATATTAGGTGTTGAAGATACTGGAAATATACATGGTATTGAATTTAACAATGAGACAATTCAGAACTGGATAAATGAAGTTAAAAATAAAACAAATCCTTCAATAGTTCCGAATGTAGAAGTTGTTGAAATAGAAAAAAAAACAATTGTTCTTTTTGAGATTGAAGAATATCCTATAAAACCAGTATCTATTAAAGGTCGATATTACAAACGAGTAAAAAACTCTAATCACCAAATGTCAATTACTGAAATTGCAGATGAACATTTAAAAACTGTTAACTCAAGTTGGGATTTTTATCCAGACACAAGCCATACATTAGCAAATATTTCCATTGAAAAAATTAAAAAGTATATAAAAGAATTTGAAAAGTGGAATAATACTGAGGTTGTTTTTGAACCATTTGAGTTTTTATCAAAAAAAGAAATTCTAAAAAATAATAAACTGACTTTTGGGGCATATTTACTATTTGCAAAAGAACTTTGCATTATTAGTGATGTGCAAATTGGGCGGTTTAAAAGTGAGACCAAAATTATTGATAGTATTTCGTTAAGCACAGATATTTTAACTGAACTTGATGAAATAATGGCTTTTATAAGAAAGCACCTAATGGTTGAATTTATTATTACAGGAAAGCCACAGAGGGAAGAACGTTTTGATTATCCTGAAGAAGCGATAAGAGAAATTGTTATCAATATGCTTATTCATCGTGACTATAGAGAAAGTAGTGGCAGTATTATTAAAATATTTGATGATAGAATTGAGTTTTATAATCCAGGTGGTCTTTATGGAAATCTTACTATAGAAGAATTGTTATCTCTAAATTACAAATCTCAAGTAAGGAACAAACTAATTGCCAATACTTTTAAGGACATTGGTAAAATTGAAAAATATGGTACTGGAATGAAACGTATCTTTTCAATTTGTGATGGGTATGGCGTTATTCCACCAAGATTTAATAATTTAGGAAATGGGTTTGAGGTTGTGCTTTTTAAGGAGAAGTTGAAAGATAATGCCACTGTAAGTGCCACTGTAAATGCCACTGTAAATGCCACTGTAAGTGATAGACAAAAGCAAATAATAGGAAAGATTGCTAATTATAAAAACATTACAATTAATCAATTAGCGGAGTTTTGTGATGTTAGTAGAGATACAATAATAAGAGATATTAAAAAACTTAAAGAATTAAAGATTATTGAGCGTATTGGTTCAGATAAAACGGGCTATTGGGAGATTTTGGAGTAATTTGTGAATATGAGTTCTGAATGATACAAGACGTATTTGAAGATAAACAATCTCATATACGTGACAACGTTATTATAAGGAACTATAAATGGGCTAAAAGCATTATTTCTCCTGAGAAAAGAGCGATGAAATATAGCCGGAAATCTGCCATGCTGATAGTCACCGGATCAAATAATGTTGGTAAAAAAGAAGTAGCAAAAGCTCTGGAATCAAAACTTTTTGAAGACGGAAAAATAGTTTACTTCCTTGGTATCGGTAATGTTAAATATGGGATTGACAGTGATTTGAAAAATGGAGATAGTAAGAGCGGGGAACACCTACGAAGATTAGCGGAAGTTGCTCATATATTACTTGATTCCGGAGCAATTTTAATTGTTACAGCACGAGAACTTAAGCAAGATGATTTGGAAATAATCAAAACAATAGTAAACCCTGAAAAAATTGAAACCGTTTGGGTTGGAGAAGATTTAATGACCGACATTGCCATAGACTTGCGCGTTCCGGGTAAGATTGATATAAAAGAATCTGTAAATATGCTCAAAAATCGTCTGTACGAAAAAGGTGTAATTTTTAGGCCGTGGTGAAAGGAAAAGGTGAATAGGGTAAAAGGTGATAAGGATAAAAGGTTTTAAGAAATTGGATGGTTTGGAGATTAAAGATTTAAATTTTTTCAATTTTGACTTTCGACTTTTTACTTTCGACTTTCGACTTTTTACTTTTGAATTGTAAGAAACCGTTTGGGTTGGAGAAGATTTAACCACAGATATCGCTCTGGATTTGCGCGTCCCCGGAAAAATCGATATTGAAGAATCAGTGAATATGCTGAAAAACCGCCTTTACGAAATGGGAGTTATTTTTAGACCTTGGTGAAAAAAGAAAAGGGAATAAGGATAAAAGGTATATGAAAATATGATTGCTTCTAATGCTATAAAATTTATAGTAAATTTCTTTATTCCCACATTTAGTTATTTTATTGATTTTTTATGATGAAAAATCTAAAAGCAGAAATTATTAGATTAAAAAACAAATATTATAATACACTTTGGTATCAAAAAAAGTGGGCAAAGAGAACTATTGAAAAAAATTCATTGGAATATTCATATGTGTGGGGAAACCCGGATACCAGTAATGGAGATTTGGGTAATTATTTAAAGATTAAAAGTGAATATCTTATTCCGAACGTAAAAGACAAAGTAGTTCTTGAATTAGGTTGTCTAGACGGAAAATGGTCGCAATTTATCGTTCCTATTGCAAGAAAAACTATCTTAGTAGATCTTGATAAATCTATTATCCCTTTATTGACGAAACGTTTAGGCGGTTCGAATTTTGATTTTTACGAAACAAAGGGGTATGAACTGAAAGGAATTAATAATAATTCTGTTGATTTTATATTTTCAATGGATACTCTGGTAAGAGTAAAAAAAAGTTTTATTAAAAAGTATTTTATTGAATTCAGCAGAGTATTAAAAAAAGAAGGTAAACTATTAATTCATCTCCCTTGTAACAAATCAAAAATTTCAAGAGAAAGAGGATTTACCGATATATCGGAAGAAGAAATTATTGATTTAATCGGTGATACTTTTTCAGACAAAGTGGTTTTGGATTTTGATACTATAAAGCATGGAGTATTACTAGTTAATAAATAACAATGTTTTTTTTACAAGTATGATAATATAGAATAACGTTTTGAGAACAATTTTAGATGTATTTTTAAAGTGAAAAGTATAATATCAAAATCTTTTGATGTTTATAGAAGCGAAGGCGTTTCCGAGTTATATAAAAGAACTAAGAAAAATATTGGTATAGTTTTTAAAAGATTGTTAATGTTTGATCCTTCCAATAATAAAAAAATCAAACAAATAAAAAACTGCTATCAAAATGAAAGAGTATTTCTTATTGGAAATGGCCCAAGTTTAAACAATACACCCCTTTACTTGCTCAAAAATGAATATACTATTGCTTTTAATCGTTTTAATTTGTTTTTTGAACGACTAAATTGGAAGCCGACATTTTATTCGGTTATTGATGCGGTTGTTGCAAAAGATATGGCAGAAGAGATTAATCTGATTGTGCCCGAAGTTAAATACGCTTTTTTCCCTGATATTCATTCCGATGGAACAAATTTTAAAAGTTTTATTCATTCCAAAGATAATGTCTTTTGGTTGAAACCCAAATCCGGAGATTATACTTTGAAACTGCCGAAAATTGTTTTTGGTGGCACTGTTTCCTTCTCCGCAATTCAAATTTTGATCTATATGGGATTTAAAGAGATAGTTTTAATTGGCGTTGATATGAATTATAAAATTCACACTACAGTTGATACTTTTGACGGAAATACAATTACCGCAAAATATGACGATGATCCAAATCATTTTGACCCGAGATATTTCGGTTGGAATCGATCTTATCACCAACCGGATGACGTTGCTTTAAAAAATATGTTCGCTGCGTTTGAAAAAGCGGCTTTATTGGCAAAAGAAAATAATATAAAGATTATTAATGCCGGGTATAACAGCGCTGTAAAGAGTTTTCCAAAAATCGAATTCGAATCTCTTTTTAATTATTCCCGCAAAGAAAAGTTAAATTTATTTATTGAGTCGCTCGGTTTTAACGGTAACTTTAACTCGGTTGACGAAGCAATCCCAAATTTGGTTTATATTAATACAATTGACGAATGGAAAGATAACGCCGAGTATTTAGCGGTAGATGAAAGTTTAACTTTCAAACTTATCAAGAACAAAATTGAAACGCATATTCCTTTTGGACCTTTTGAAGGTATGGTAATATTTAAAAAAAGAAAAAGTTAAAAGTTACTGTAACACTTTAGTTAGAAATGGAATCTAAACTAGTCGTTCCCGAAAAAAGGAGTTAAGACAAATCAAATTAATAATTTGCAAGTAAATAAAATAATAACAAAAAAAGCTTGCAAAATATGTTACCAAAAAAGAAAGAAACCGGCGGAGATTTTTTCAAAGTAGAGTTAGCAAAGATTATAAACAAGAACTACCCGTTAGTTCGACTATCTGATTCGATTAAATGGGAAGAATTAGAAGAATCGATAAATATACCGAGAATACCGGTTCGCCGGGCAAGTCGTTACGGTTAATGTTGGGCTTACAGTATTTGAAGTATCTCAATGACGAAAGCAACGAACAGATAGTAATAAAGTTTGTAGAGAATCCGTATTATCAATACTTTTGCGGCAATCAACATTTTGAACATCGTCTGTCCATATACCCAAGTTCGATGACGAGATTCCACAAGCGTATAGAGAAAGATAGAGAAATTATTGAAATGGTTAAAAGACGGAGAACATTAGAGCCGATATTCGGGCATTTGAAAAATGGAAATGGGCTGGATAGAAATAAGTTAAAAGGTAGAGACGGCGATCATATTAACGCGGTTGTATCCGTTTGTGTGTTTAATTAAGAAAAACTTCACAACGTTTTATATATAGAGTTTTTAGAAATTTAATCCCGAATAATTTTTTCTTAAATTATAATAGTTGCATTATTTTTTTCTGGTTTTGTGCCAGTTTTTGAGTTTTTCAGCGAAGACTAATTTAGGCGCTTAACTATGTCTACATGTTGTGAGGAGCACATCATTATTTTAATGCACTTTGGTGAATATGGGTAATTATATTTTTTTAATATCGCTGCCAAGAAGTGGTTCAACTATGTTGCAGAAAGCACTTAACAATCATCCGCAAATCAAAACTACTAGTGAACCTTGGATGCTACTCCCACTCCTTTATGGTGATCCAATATCAAATTTTTCGATTAATAAAAAATGTGTATTTAATGGTAAGTCGGCTTCTCATGCAATAAAACATTCATTGCTTGAACTTTATGACTCAGAAATTCTATTGAAATCATCTCTAATAAGAGTATATAAAGATCTTTACAATACTGATCAAAATATTACTAAATATTTTTTGGATAAAACTCCAAGATACTATTTAATAATTGATGAAATAAAAAAATATTTTCCTCACAGCAAGATTGTAATTCTTCTACGTAATCCATTAGATATACTAAATTCTATTCTTTCTACTTGGGTAAAAAATAATCATCATTTCCTTGCTTTTTATAAAATTGATTTATTTCAAGGGTTAGATTGTCTTATAGAACAAATTAATGTTGAGAGCAAATCAGTTTATTTTATAAGATATGAACAATTAATTAATAATCCTGAAAATGAAATTAAGGCATTAACCGACTTTTTACATATTGAATTCAATAAAAATATGTTAGATCTTTCGAATAAAACAATTTGGAAACTTGGGGATCAAAAAAATATAAATATAAAGAATTCAATTGATAATTTGAATAAACATTCATGGCTAAATTATTTGTCTACTAAGAATTGGAAGATTATGAAAAATTATCTGGAATATATTGGGGAAGATAAATTTAATAAACTTGGTTATGACTTCGAAGCCGCAATGGATAGTCTTGATTCTATTCAACCCTCTTTATTACGAAGAATCATAACTCCCTCTCTCAATTATTATACTTCAAAATTTTCAGAGATTTTACTTCCTATTACAACTTATAAGCGAAATTTTCTAGATAGAATAAGAAAAAATGAATAAAAATAAATTTAATCTTAAGAAAAATATTTTTCAGTCGTTGATTTTCAAAGTTATTGCTATGGTTTCGGGGGTTATCCTTGTTCCAATAGTTTTGCATTATCTTGGTAAAGAAAAATACGGCATATGGGTCACTTTGACTGTAGTTTTCAATTGGTTTGGATTTTTTGATTTTGGCATCGGAAATGGGTTACGGAATAAGCTTAGCGAAGCAAATGCGAAAGGGAATTTTAAATTGGCTAAAGAGCTGGTCAGCACTTCATATGTTCTGATTAGTTTAATCTTTTTTTTTCTTTTTGCAATTATCGTCATTCTTAGTCCGTTTGCTAATTGGTATAAAATATTTAATATCGGTTCATCCTTTAACGAAAACTTTAATTTACTAATTTTATTCTTGGCCGGTGGTTTCTCTTTTTCGTTCATCCTTCGATTATTGGCGCCGATCTTTTTTGCCAATCAACATGCGGCAAGAAAATATATGGCTGATACAATTGGTACAGTTATTTCATTTGTTCTAATTGTTACAGTTACTAAAATTGTAAAAGATTCTCTTTCGTTTCTGCTTATTATCTATGTCTTTTCACCTTTGGTTGTTTATGGCTTAGCATCTATTTATTTTTTTAATAAGGACTATAAGGCAATAAAGCCAAGTTTTAAGTCTATAAATTTTAAATTGAATAGAAGCATAGTGGGAATGGGGACGCAATTTTTAATAATACAATTAAGTGCCTTATTCCTTCAGTCGTCAATATTTTTTTTGATTAATTTTTTTGTAGGCTCAGGGAAGGTAGCCGAATTTAATGTAGCGTTTAAATATTTTATGGTCGTAAGAATTGGAAGTCAAGTCTTTTATACGCCATACTGGTCAGCTGTGACTGATGCTTATAGCCGAAAGGATAAAAAGTGGCTGATAAATTCTTTTAAGAAAACTTACATAATGGCTTTTTTATTTATTGTTGGTTTAGTAATTATGTATTTAATGTTCCGCCAAGTTTCTGGAATATGGATACATCAAAGAAATTTCACCTCGCCTGATGTTTTGTTGGGTACATTTTTATATGTAGTCATTTTTACTTTAACTGAACCCATTATGACATTTATAAATGGAATTGGGGAATTAAAAGAACAATTTATTTTATCAATTTTTGTTATAATGTTCTGTGCTCCTTTAAGTATTGCACTTTTTAAATATACTCAACTTGGAGTTTTAGCTTTTATTTTAGTGCCGGCACTATTGCGGTTAATTAAAGCAGTGGCAGGATTTCGTCAGTTGGGGAAAATTTATTTATTAAAATTTGTTTAATTTTATATCGCTTATGAATAAAGAATCAAGTAATAATGTACATAATGCCATAAACTACATTTTAGTTTATCTTCTTATTGGGGTAAGTGGTAGCATCTTCTTCCTTTTTTGGAAAAACTCTGAGAATCTGATTATAGTACTTATGTTTATTTCCTTTATATACTATATATCAACTAGCAAAATACATAATATTGATATTATAAATTTATTATTATATTTTTTTGTATTTACCATGGTTATATTATTTACGATTGGGACTTTTCATTTATTTCCACGGATAACTGTACAAAGTTTTACAAAGAAAGTTATAATTTCATTTTTTGTTATTGTCTTAGTAAATAAAAAATTTTTCAAGATTTATATTAATGTTCTATTTTTTCTTTCTGTTTCAAGTTTGATTATCTTTGCCCTTTCTTTGTTGTTCCCAAGTGTATTTGCGTTCTTTATCAAACTATCAAATTACTTTCCAATACAGCGAACGGATATATATTTACATTATCCCAAAAATATACTGATTCATAATTTTTGGCAAATTGATTGGTACAGAAATTCAGGGGCGTTTTGGGAACCGGGAGCTAATGCGGGGTTTACCTTATTAGCGCTTGCATTTAACCTTTTTATTGTTGAAAAAAAATTATTAACGGTAAAAAATATTATTTTTTTACTTGCTGTATTATCCACGCTCTCTACCTCCGGTTATCTGAATTTGTTTCTATTAATATTTTTCTATCTGTTGCATGATCGTAAGGAAAGGGTTTTACACTACATATATTTGATTTTAATATTAGTTATATTAGCATATAGTTTTACTAATATAGATTTTTTTGGTGAAAAAATAATAAAACAATATGAAGAAATTGCTTCCGGTGATCCACGTATAAGTAGGTTTGCCAGTGCAGAAATTGATTTGAAAACTTTTATAAAATATCCCTTAAGCGGTTATCCTATGGTAGATATTAATAAAGGTAACTTTCAAGAATTAGATTTTAGAACTAATGGTTTATTTATTCTTTTATCTAAATTCGGCATCATTTTTTTTATTTTCTATTTTTACCAAATTTATCAAGGTTTTAAATTTGTGCTGTTGATGAATAATGTCAAAAGAAATAATATCTGGAAAATATCTTTATTTTTTGTGGTTTTTCTTGCTTTATTAAGTTTTTCAGAGAATTATTTTGAAAGACCTCTATTTATTATGCTATCATTTTTACCAATAATCTGGAATAGGTCAACTGCATATAAATTTATTAATAACCAATTTAATGATAAGGATTTGGATGAATCTTAATACTGATAATATGTCAATAATGGTTCAACAAAATAAGTATTATAAAAATGAAAATCATAAATCAATATTCTAACTTAGAATTAAAAATAATTTATTAAATACAACTATTTAAATAAAATTCACATGAAATCCTTAAAGCAAAAATTACAAAATAAAGAATTAACAATAGGCTCATGGTTATCATTTGCATATACTCCAATATGCGAGATGATGGCAAAATCTGGATTTGAATGGCTCGTAATTGATATGGAACATACTGCTACTGATTATTATGCGATGATGCAGATGATCCAAGTTATTAGCCTTAGTGGTTGTACGCCTTTGGTCCGTGTTGGAGCAAATGATGAACTGATAATAAAACGAGCGATGGATTCTGGAGCCGGCGGAGTAATTGTTCCAATGGTAAACTCAAAGGAAGACGCGGTAAAAGCAGTTAATTTTGTTAAGTATCCATCAGCCGGAAAAAGAGGGATCGGTTTATTTCGTGCTCAAGGTTATGGTTTAAATTTCAAAGAATACGAAAAGTGGGCAGAAGAAGAAAGCATCTGTATCGTGCAAATTGAGCATTTTAAAGGCGTTGAAAATTTGTCTGAAATATTATCGGTTGATGGTGTTGACGGATTCATTGTCGGTCCTTATGATTTGTCGGGATCTATTGGATTCCCTGGAGAATTCAACAATTCTCATGTTATTGATTTGATGAATGAAGTTACAAAATTGGTTAAAAATTCAAAGAAACCTGGCGGTTTTCACGTAGTACAGTCAAGTCATGAACTTTTGAAAGCTAAAATCAATGAAGGTTATAAGTTTATTGCGTATGGTGTCGATATGGTCTTTTTGGCAGAAAAAATTAACAAAGAGAATCAATTTTTGACTGGCATAAAAAAATTGAATATTAATCAAGAGATATAGTTGATTAATAAACAAATTTTAAGATTATTAAATTAATGATTAAAACTAAACAATAGCTTATGTCAGCAAAATCAAAAATTGCCATAATTATTCCTGTTCACAATGCGCTATCTTATACACAGAAATCTATAAGTGAACTTTATAATCAAATTTCTGTTTATAACTTTAATGAAAAAATTAAAATCATTGTTGTTGATGATGGCTCTACCGACGGCACATCAGAATGGCTTGTCGATAATTACCCCGAGGTTAAAGTATTAAAAGGAAACGGCAATTTATGGTGGAGCGGCAGTGTAAATTTAGGCGTAAAGTTTGCTCTCGAACAATTACACGTAGAATACATATTATTGTGGAATAACGATTGTACTACAACAGCAGATTATTTCCAAAACTTATTGAATATTATCCCCAAAGTAAATAGTAATAAAATTATTATCGCTTCAAAGGTGTATTACCTGGACAAACCAAATGTAATTTTTAATATGGGTGGAAGTTATAATAAGAAAAATGGTAAAGCTGTTCTTATTGCGCGAGATAAAATCGATTCCATCGAATATGAAAAAACACTTGAAGTTGATTGGACTGGAGGTATGGGAGTTTTAATACACAAAGACGTGTTTACCGAAGTAGGGTATTTTGATGAAAAAAAATTTCCTCAGTATTACGGCGATTGCGATTTTTTTCTTAGAGCAAAGGCAAAAGGAGTTTCAATTATAATTTATCCTAATCTTAAGGTCTGGAATGATAGAAATAATACTGCCATAGATATGCACAAAACTCTTTTTAAATCATTCCGTCAATTATTTTTAATCAAATCACGATTTAATTTAATAATAGATTTTAGGTTTTATACAAGACATTCAAAAACGCTTTTAGGCTATTTATATTTGATAATAAAATACATCAAATATTTTAGTAGAAGTATTAGACATAAAATATTGTCATGATTGTGTTAACAAATTATAAGAATAAAAAAAGTAGCGTTATTAAGTATTAATATTTTGGGGGTTTAAATGGGTAGAATAGAATACATAAAAAGAATGAAATTGAATGAAATAAGCTTTATGAGAGTTTTTAAAGCTGTGAAGAGACGCGTGATTGATATCCCTCATAAAATCAGCTGGTCATTACCTTTTGAATTTCAGAGGAATAATTTGGCGAAATTAAGAGCCTTAAAGAATTTGCACAAAGGAAAGAGATGTTTTATTATTGCAAATGGTCCCAGCATTAACCAAATGGACCTTTCGGTATTAAAGAATGAAATAACAATCGGGATGAACAGGATTTATTTGCATAAAGAAAAAATGGGTTTTTTACCAAATTATCTAGTTGTTAGCGATGTTGCTCTTACATTGGCTCAGTTTCCTGAGGAGTTCATGAATGTACCGACTACAAAATTATATATTTGGAACGGAAGGAAGTATTTTAAGGGAAACAATGATATTATTTATTTTAAACAAATATTTAAAGTTCATTTTTCGGAAGATTTTTCAAAATCGATATATAATGGTCATAGCGTAACCTACGGTTGTCTTCAATTGGCATACTATATGGGATTTAAAGAAGTAATTCTCATAGGAAAAGATCACAGTTATGTGGAAAAAGGGATTCCCAATAAAATTTTAATTGCCAAGGGGAATGAACAAAATCATTTTATTTCAGGCTATTATAAAAAAGGAATGAAATGGGAGATACCCGATTACAAAGGGGAAGAATTAGCGTATGAAATGGCAAAAGCACATTTCGAAAAAGACGGCAGAAAAATTCTTGACGCTACTGTCGGAGGAAAACTGAATATATTTAAAAAGGTGGAGTTTTCTTCTTTGTTTGATAAGTAACGTAAAATTTGTAGTTACAATAAAATAATTACAACTAATTTATTGTAGTAAAAGAAAATTGATTTATAAATGATAATGAGGTTAATATGAAAATAACAGCAATGATACCGGCTAGATTAGGAAGTCAAAGAATATTAAAAAAGAATATCAGGCTTATTAATGGAAAACCATTAATTGCTTATATTGTTGAAGCTGCCATTGAGTCGAATATTTTTGATGAAATTTACATTAATTCGGAAGCGGAGATATTTTCACATCTTGCCGAGAGTTACAATGTAAAATATTACAAACGTCCGGAGTTTCTTTCTTCCAATGAAGCAACAAACGATGATTTTACTCTGGATTTCTTTGAAAATGTTGATTGCGACATAATAATTCAACTCCTTCCGACTTCTCCGTTTATTAAACCGGATGAAATTAAAGACTTTGTTAATAAAATGATTGAAAATAAATACGAAACTTTGATTTCCGTCAAAGATGTTCAGATTGAATGTCTGTATGATAATAAACCTATTAATTTTGATCAGATGAAAAAAACGCCTCCGTCGCAGTTATTAAAACCTATTAAGGCTTATGCATGCGGTATAATGGGGTGGGAAAGAAAACGGTTTTTGGCAAATATGGAAAAATATGAAGCCGCTTATCATGGAGGAGACGGATCAATTGGATTTTATACGCTTAAAGGATATTCGACAATTGATATTGATACTGAAGACGATTTTCTCCTTGCCGAATCGATAACAAGAGCGTTACGTATGACGCACAATTTCCCCGAATATTATTCTGAGAAAAGTCATCGCCTTATTCGAGATGCAAACAGAGAAAGAATTCTTGAAAGCGACGGTGTGAAAAAAAATATTATGAATGAATTTAACAAAGAACTTACGGATGTTGATGAAATCATTAGAAGGCATGGTTTCGAATCGTCTTGGTCATATACTTTAATAAATTCGAAATCGAACAGTGTTACTTTAATTGCTCAGCTTCCCGGGGAAGGAAATAGACTTCATTATCATAACGATTGGGACGAATGGTGGTACATCTTAAAAGGTAAGTGGGAATGGTATATTGAAGGGAAAACCAAAATCGTAAAAAATGGCGATTTGGTTTTTATTGAAAGGAACAAACGTCATAAAATCGTATGTATTGGCGATGAAATGGGAATTAGAATGGCTGTAAGCAGGGAAGATGTTGACCATATTTACAATGTTAAAGATTTTTAGTTTGCCGAGGTTAAAATAAAGAGGTATTTAATATGAAATTAATAACTTTATTTGACATTAAAGTTGATTTTAGCAGAAGTCATAATTCTTATGTTTATGATAAGAATACCGGAAAGGAGTATTTGGATTTTTTTAGTATGTATTCTTCATTGCCTTTAGGGTATTCGCATGAGATATTTGACGATGAGTTTTTCGACGAGATTCGAAGCGTCGCTCATCTGAAAATGACAAATAATGTATTCCAAACGGACGAAATGCAATCGTTTATTGACAAGTTTTCTGAATATTCGTTATTTGAAGACCTGCATTTTTGTTCAACCGGTGCGTTAGCGGTTGAATCCGGTATTAAATGTGCAATGGAATATAAAAAAGTTGACAAGCCGATTGTTTTAGGGTTAAAAAAGAGTTTCCATGGAGTAAATGCTTGGGGTTTTATTACCGATAGATTTGCAGCTACTGCAGAAAGAATGAAATTTTTTCCAAAAAACGATTGGAAAAATCTTGAAATTGATGAATTAATTGAATATTTGGAAAAAGAAGATATTTCAAGATTGGTTGCTGTTATTGTTGAACCGATACAATGTACAGCAGGAGATATTTATGTTGACGTGTCAAAATTAAAGAGGCTGAATCAGTTATGTAATGAAAAAGATGTTTGTTTTATTGTAGATGAAATTCAAACCGGTTTGGCACAAGCGGAGCAATGTGGTATTCAGAAAAAATCGGGATAGAACCCGATATTCTTGTTTTTGGGAAAAAATCCCAAATTAGCGGAATAATGGTAAATGAAAAATATAATGAACTGATACATTCTAGGATACAAAAATTAGATGTAACATTCGACGGAGATCTTATTGACGCTATCAGAGCAAAATTCATTCTGAAAGCGTATGAAAAATATGACTTAATTAAGAAATCTGTCATAAATAGTGCAAAATTTGAAAGCATTTTAAAAGAAAAAGTTCTGAACTATCGTTCTTCCGGGAATTTAATTGCTTTTGATTTTGAAAAAGAGCAGGAAAGAAATGATTTTCTGAAAAGATGTTATGATAATCATCTTCTCTGTAACAGCGCGGGTTTAACAAGCGTTCGCTTACGTCCGAATCTTGCTGTTTCAGACGATGAAATTGAAGAGTTTAATAAAGTAATGAATAATGTTCTTTAATATTGGAAACTGAAAATAATTTATAATAATGAATAATAAGGCGGAAAAATGAAAGTTCTAGTTTCACCCTCTTCATTCGGACAATGCGGTTTGGAACCTTTGGAGATATTAAAACAAGCAGGATATGAAGTTATTAATAATCCTTTTGGAAGAAAATTAACCGAAGACGAAGTTATTGAACACGCTTCCGATGCGGTGGGTATTGTTGCCGGAGTGGAACCTTTAAATAAGAAGGTTATGGATAATTTGCCGAATCTTAAATGTATAAGCAGAGTTGGAGTCGGTATGGATTCCGTTGATTTGGAATACGCAAAATCAAAGGGGATAACGGTTGTAAATACGCCTGATGGGCCAACGAGAGCCGTTGCGGAATTAACAATCGCTCTTACAATGAGTTTATTGAGAAGAGTTACTAAAGCTGATAAGAATATTAAGAATAAAATTTGGAAAAAAGAGATCGGAAATTTAATACTTGATAAAACAGTTGGAATATTCGGTTTCGGTAGAATTGGCAAAGAAACGGCAAAACTTTTTCAAGGTCTCGGCGCTAAAGTAATCGCTTATGATCTTTTTCCCGACAATGAATATGCGAATGCCAATGATATTGCGATGGTTACCGCCGAAGAGTTATTTGAGTTCGCCGATATTATTACAATTCACGTTCCGGGCAACAAAGATAAATCTCCCGTAATTTCTATAGACGAATTAAAATTAATGAAGAAGTCGGCGTATTTAGTGAATATATCAAGGGGCGGGGTTGTTGACGAGGAAGCTCTGTTTAATGTTTTGAATACAAACGGAATTGTTGCGGCGGCTACAGACGTATTTGTAAATGAACCTTATGAAGGCAAATTACTTGAATTGGATAATATTATCCTTACGCCTCATTTGGGTTCTTATGCCGAAGAAGCCAAGTTAAAAATGGAAATAGATGCTGTGAATAATTTAATTGAATCATTAAAAATAAATTAACATGAATTTAAAGTTTGGTATTATCGGATTCGGTAAAATAGGAAAATTGCGAAAACGCGTAATCGAAGAATTGGGAATCGGTAAAGTTGTGGCAATTTCAGACCCTCATGCCGATTTAAGCGGCTTGAACGGTGAAATTTTTACTACGCAAGATTATTCGGAATTATTGAAAAAAGATATTAATTGCGTTGTTGTTGCAACGCCGAACAATATTACCGCTCAAGCTATTATTGACAGCCTAAATGCGGGAAAACATGTTTTCAGTGAAAAACCTCCGGGAAGAAACTTGGAGGAAGTACTAAGAATACAAGAAACAATTTTGAATAAACCTAGTTTACACTTAAAATTTGGATTTAATCACAGAGAACATTATAGCGTTCGGGAAGCTAAAAAAATTATAAAGAATGGGACGATGGGGCAGTTAATGTGGGCTCGCGGACTATATGGAAAAGCAGGTAGTGAAACTTTTGAAAAAGAATGGCGAAGTTCAAGGAAAGAAGCAGGTGGCGGAATTCTATTAGACCAAGGAATTCATATGATTGATTTGCTTAATTATTTTATAGGAGACTTTACTGAAGTAAAAAGTTTTGTAACAAAATCGTTTTGGGATATTCCCTTGGAAGATAATGCTTTTGCAATACTAAAAAATAATAATGAACAATATGCACTATTTCATTCATCTTCAACACAATGGAAGCATTTGTTCAGACTAGAACTTTTTTTACGGAAGGGTATATGATTCTTTCAGGTTTGCTTACCGGTTCAAAATCATATGGTCGTGAAACATTAATAATAGCAAAACGTAATTTTAAAGATGCCGGTAAGCCTAATGAAGAAGAAATTTATTTTGATGAAGATAGGAGTTGGTATTTTGAAATGCAGGATTTTTATGATTCTTTGATTAAAAATAAACCTATCATTCAAGGTACTATTAGCGATGCAATTAATGCTATGGAGTTAGTCGAAAAAATTTATAATGCCGATCCGGTATGGCAGGCTAAATTAAAATCAGAAATTGAAGGTAAATAATGAAGACTAGAGTATTACGAGATGATTATAGGGAAATAGAAATTCGTCCTGCCGAGGAATTTGATTATTACCTTTCTTTAATTGCAAAGG
>CAZXDS010000047.1:0-18673 GCA_964639525.1 uncultured Melioribacteraceae bacterium
CAATAATTCGTCCTCGTTCAATTTTTATCTGATCTTTAATATTTTCCGGTATAAAAGAATAATCCGCTTCCTGTCCAATTGCACCGATAACCGAAGTTACTTCAAGTATGTGTTCGTCACCTTCAATAATTTTCGGTCTGGGTCTTCCGCCTTTCGGGTCGGGAACCATTTCGGCATTAGCATATTTAATTGCCTTTGTTTTGCCGTTTTCATCAACAATTACTTCCAACGGAATTGCTTGCGGATGAATAATAACGCCTTCATCTTCGGCGCCTTCAATTTCTTCCCAATCGGCAGGCATATCTTTAACACGGCGACGATAAAGAATTGTAACTTCCGCACCGAGCCTTCTTGAAACACGAGCGGCATCAATTGCGACATTGCCTCCACCTATTACAACAACTTTGTCTCCTATTTCAACGTGCTTGCCTTTGTTAATTTCCCGTAAAAAATTAACCGCTTGAATTGAGCCTTCGGCATCTTCATTAATAAGTCCGAGTTGATAAGGTATTTCAAACCCGATTCCAATCATTACGGCTTCGTGTTTTTGTTTCAATTCATCGAAAGAAATATCTTTACCGACTTTCGTATTGAATTCAATTTTTACACCCATCTTTTTCATGTAATCAACTTGCTTATCGATGCTATCAAGAGGTAAGCGGTATTTAGGAATTCCATACATTATCATACCGCCGGCATGATCTTTTGCTTCGTAAATTGTTACATTAAATCCGCGAAGCGATAAATAATATGCTGCCGTTAATCCGGAAGGACCGGCGCCGATAATACCTACCGAATGTCCGTTCGGAGGCAAAATTTCCGGATTTACAATTCCCTCAATTATGTCGGCATTTTTTGCCGTATCGGTAGCGTAGCCTTTTAACCAGCGTATTGCAATCGGTTCGCCTCTATGCCCGATTGCACAAACCGTTTCGCATCTTCGCGTGCAGACTTTACCGCATGTTTCACCAAGCGGATTGTTGTCGTAAATTATTTTTATTGCGGCTTCGTCATCACCGTTTGCAATTGCATTTATGTATTCGGGAATGTGCATGTGCACCGGGCAAATATCAGTACAGATTGAACAGCCCACACATCTTGCCGCTTCTTTCCGTGCTTCTTCTTCGTTGTAGCCGAGCATAACTTCGGCAAAAGATTTTACTCTTTCGCTTCCTTCCAATTCACGCATCGGAACACGATTGTATTCTAACAATGGTTTGCCTTCGGCACTTTGGAACGAAAGATTATCTTTCCCTTCCGGATTATCAACGCCGGGCATCCAAAGAAATGTGTTAGGATCTTCGCTTACATAAATATAATCTTTTGTAAGATTCAGCGAACCTGTAGGACAAACATCAACGCATAAGGCACACCAGCAGCATCTTCCGTTATCAACACGCGGACGCAGACCCGAATCACCGCTGTTGGTTTCGTAGCCTTCAACGTGAATCATATCAATCGCTGCGTTTTGGCAAATGGTTGCACAAGTTCCGCAGCCAATACATTCATCCAAATCATTAAAATGAAATCCGCGATAACGCGCCGCAGTTTCTTTTTTCTCTTTAGGATACCTAACCGTATGCGGCGGCTTGGTTCCTTGTTTTAATGCTGCAAACGGAGATAAAACTCCTTTTATATCAAAAGCCATAATTCATTTACCTCTCTATTTCCGGAGGACAAGTTCCCAAACTATTCATTATAAAACTTATATCAGCAATGTTTGCTCCTACAAGAATTTTTTCCAACAAGGAAACACCGTGCACAAAAGCCGGACCACGAACATGAATACGACGCGGTTTATCAGAACCGTCGCTGACCACATAATATCCAAACTCGCCGCGGGCAGATTCTGTTTTAACATAAGCTTCTCCGGGCGGAACTTTCCAAGTTAACGGGTTTGGGATTTTATTGTAATAATCACCACCGGGCATTTTATTAATTACTTGTCTTATTATTGAGATTGACTGCTCATATTCCTGTCTTCTTACAAGTGCACGCGACCAAACATCACAGCCTTCAGCCGTTGGAACTTCAAAATCCAATTTATCATAAACTTCATAAGGTTCGTCAATACGAACATCGTGTTTAATTCCGCAGCCTCGTAACGGCGGACCTACAACGCCCCATTCAATAGCTTTATCTTTTGGAATTACTCCAACACCTTCGGCACGCTTGCGAAACATCGCGTTGTTAAAAAGCAGATTATCATAATCGGGTAAACGGCTTTCAAGATAATTTAAAACTTTTAATACTCTATCGGTAAACCCTTCGGGAAGATCTCGCCTCACGCCGCCGGCCCAAATATACATGTGATAAATTCTACCACCTGTTAATTCCTCGAACAAATCAATAATGTAATCTCTATCACCAACTGTCCATTGCGGCATTGTATAAAGCCCCATCGACCCTGCTTGTCCTCCCATCCAAAGACCGTAAGTGGCAAGCCGCGCAAGTTCCAAAACCATTACACGAATATATTTTGCACGCTCGGGAACTTCACGACCTTCAATCTCTTCTATTGCACGAGCAAGATTTTCTTCATTCGGATCTGGTTCAGGAACACAGATTCTACAAACAATCGGAAAGCATTGTATCCAGGTTCGCTGTTCCATTAATTTTTCAAATGCTCTATGTAAATAGCCGACATGAGTTTCTGCTTTTACAACAGTATCACCGGCAACTTTCAATTTCACCATCATATTCCCGGTTATTCCGGGATGTTGTGGTCCAAGATATAATGTGGTTTCTTTTTCTCTCATTCTTCTATTCTACGAATCGAAAATTCTTTTGCAAAATCCGGCACTTCTTCACCGCTGTGTTTACTGATTGTTTCACGCACGCTTTGTGCATCTTCACGTCCGGGACGCTGATAAAAATTTTCTTGTGAATATTTTATTGTATTAAAATCTCTTCTCATCGGAGGCATGCCTTCCCAATCTTCAAGAATAAATTCACCGAGACGGTTATTACCTTCGAAATCAATTCCGTACATTTCGTGAATTTCACGTTCGTAGGTTTCCGCTTGCGGCCAAAGATGACTGAGCGTTACAAATTCGGGTTGTAATCTGTTAATTCTTGTTTTTACAATAACCATTAAATTTGCTTCGTAAGACCACAGCATAAAAACAAGTTCAAATTCATCATCCTCAATCCAATCGACACATGAAATATGGGCAAGATGTTTAAAGTTCATATAATCTTTTGCATAAGCAAGAAACGGCGGAATTAAATCTGCACGAAGTTCAACCTTAACTCTTTTGCTGCGTTGAATTTCAACTTTGGCAGTGTGAAATATTTTTTGTATTTGCTCAACACATGTATTTTCGGTACATACTTTTCTATTCATAATAATTACCAATTATAATCGGGCATTTTCCAATTGTGAATTACTTTTTTCTGATTGGCTCTATACCAATCCAAATTTTTCTGATATTTTTCCGCACCGTCGGCTCTTCCTTCGGCAATTAATTTCTGTAGTTCAATAAAACCCGAAATAACCGACTCCGGTCGCGGCATACAGCCGTTAATAAAAACATCAACGGGCAAGTATTGGTCTAAAGCATTTATTGTATTATACGAATCCCAATACATTCCGCCGTTAATAGTGCAGGAACCAAAACCGATAACGTATTTTGGAGACTGCATCTGTTCATACGAACGAATAACGCGTTTTAATGTTTTTGTTGCAAGATATCCTGTAATTAACAAAACATCAGCCTGACGCGGTGTTGCTGCACCTCTCAGTCCGAAACGTTCGCCGTCATAACGTGAAGTCATTGTAGGCGGTATTTCTATTGCTCCGCATCCTGTTCCGTAGCCAAGAATCCAAAGCGAATGTTTGCGTGCAAAATTTTGAATTATATCTACAATTTTTTGTGAGTTTTTATCGTAAGTCATATTTTATTATCCTTTCCAAACAACAACAAGAACTGCAAGAACACCAAATGCCGTTGGCCATTTCCAAAAAAAGCGTATCGCCTGTTCGGTTCTGAACCGCGGATTAACGATGCCGGTAAGCACCGGAATCATATATAGCAAAAATGTTTTAATAATCAGTGTTCCAAAGTCTCCCGCTCCACCGAGGAATATATCGGTAAACAGAACAAGTTTTGCAAATGTAAATATTGAACGGCTCGTCTGCATAAGTCCCAAATATTTTCCTCCGAACTCCGAAGGAGGACCGGAAGCAATTTCTGCCGGTGCAATAACAACATCGAACGGAGCATATCCCATCATACCGAGAAATGCAAGTATTCCGGCAATAAAAGCAAGCGGTGATTGGAAAATTATCCAATTTGTAAATTTGTCCTGAACGGCAAGCAATTCATTTAACGAAGTAGTATGAAACTGAATCATTATTGCAACAAGCGACAAGACAAACGGAATTTCATAACCGACCATCATACTTAAACCGCGGGAAACACCGATAGCAGCATTTGGATTTCCGGATTGCCCGACACCAAGAGCCATTCCGAGAGAACCGAAAACCATAATGTAGAGCATAAAAATTAAATCGCCGCTGAAACTTAAATTGACAAATATTTTAGAATCACGCAAAACGGGAATAAAGTAAAGCGTTGTTATTGAAGCGGTAATTGCAAATACCGGCGCCAAGTGCTGCATTACACCATGATTTACCGAAGTTTTTTTGCTGTATAATTTTATAATATCCCAAAAATTCTGGTGAACCGGAGGTCCGAAACGATTTTGAACACGCGCAGTAATATTACGAACAATACCGCCATACGCAACACCGACAATAAACGCAATTATCGGTGTAATAATTATTCCGAGTACTTTTAACCAATTAATTTCCATCTATCAAAATCCTAATTAACAAAATTTGTATTATTCAAATTCATATTTTAAAGAGCCACTCCGAAAATCATTTCCGAAAAAAGAAATAAGATCAGCAAAAATCCCATTACATACATTGCATAAGTTTGTCCGTTACCGGTATAAACATAACGCAGATGTTCAAATGAATCTTCAAGAAATTTGCCGATATTGTTGAATGCTTTGTTCACACTTGGTTTAAGCACCGAACCGAGAGCCCGTTCGAACGGTTTGTAAAAATCAACCGCATAAGTAAGATTTTCATTTTCGGTAGGAATTTCACCCGATGTGTGAATATCTTTTGTTGTAACATAACGGTTGTTCTTATAACCTTTAATAGTAATTAAAATTGTTGCCAGTATAAATACACTTGCTATTGCAACAATTACGGTATTCATATCAACAACGCTGCCCCAATTATTAAACAGAACCGATGTTTCCCAAGCGTGATGAAAATTACCGAGATATCCCATTGCGGCAGAAATCGGTTTTAATATTATACCTGGGAAAACACCAAGCACAAGCGTTGAAAGCGCAAGAACCACCATCGGAACAACCATCCGCAGCGGCGCTTCTTTTACGTCCGCAAATTCTTTCTCTTCCTGACCAAGAAATAGTGAAAATATAAATCTATATAAATAAAGGAACGCTGCTGTGCTTGCAAAGAAAATTACAACTACCAAAAAATAATGGTTCGACTGCAGCAGCGATTCGTAAAGCATCCATTTCCCGACAAACCCGCCGAGCGGGGGAACGCCGGCAACGGTAATTATTCCGAAAAGTGCGGTGAAAAAAGTAAACGGCATTTTACGGATTAATCCCGAAAGTTCGTTCATATCCGTTGTGCCTGTTCTGTAATAAACCGCACCGACTGCGAGAAAAAGCATCGACTTAAAAATTCCGTGCATTATTGTTAAAAATAACGCCGCCGTTATGCTTAATGGTGTTCCGATTGCAAGTCCGGTAATAATATAACCCAATTGCCCGATAGACGAATATGCAAGTAATTTTTTCGCATCGGTTTGAAACACCGCATAAAAAGTTGAAAGCAAAGCGGTTATCGCCCCTATCCATGCAAGTATTTCTTTTATATACGGATAAAAACCCTGTTCGGCAGCGAACTTAAATAAAACGAGACCGATTCCGAAAATTCCCATTTTGGATAACGCGCCGGAAAATATTGCAGTAAATGGAGCGGGCGACATTTTATATGCATCAGGCGCCCAAACATGCAGCGGCATCATTGCAGCTTTAACGCCAAAGCCGATTATCATCAAAATAACAACTGTTAATTTGGAAGCAAAACCAAGTGAACCAAAATGAGCAAATATTGTTGATAGCTCAACAGAACCGAGTCCCGCATAAATTATTACAATCGAAATTAAAATTGAATATGCTCCGATTGCACTATAAACAAAATATTTTAATCCTACTTTTTGAGCATCTTCGCAGCAGTATATTGTAAGCATAAACGAAGACCAAGTCATTACTTCCCAAAAGAAAAACAGCGAAATTAAATCCTGACTGTAAACAATACCGAACATCGCCCCGATAGCGAAAAGAAAATTCATGTAAAAATATCCGAGTCTGTCGCGTTTTGCCATAAATGCCGACGAATATATTGCGGCAAAAAACGCAAGCACTGCTATAAGCAAGGCAAATAATTGACTGTAATTGTTTACCCCCCATTTTATTGCAAACTGCCCAACCGAAAAACTAACGGAAGAAACCGTTTCGGGCAAACGCCACACAATGTATCCGGCTACTGTTATTGCAGCAATTACAATTGCATCACGTAACTTCGGAAAAATGTGATGAACCGCAAATGCGAGTAATCCGGCTGCAAATAATAAAGCCAATAATGCAGAAATAGAAATCATTTTTTACTTACCTCGTAAATACTTTTTCGGTTGTTTAAATCAGTCATAATTTTAATGATACAATCCGGCTTTTATATATGCAGCTTTATCAATCAAATCGTGAGCTGCAGGTTTAATAAAATCTAATAATATCTGCGGATACAATCCGACTGCAACAATTACAAGAGCAAGAACCCCCATAGCAACTAAGCCTGAAAGCGGCGTTCTTCTAACATTGTTTTTACTGATGTCTTTTTTGAAATAGAGTCTGCTTACAACTCTCAAATAATAAACAGCTTCAATAATGCTGCTGAAAAGTATAATCACAACAGTAGCAAGGAAACCGCCTTTTGCAACTGAAGTTAAAATATAAAGCTTACTCCAAAATCCTGCGAATGGCGGCAGACCAATAATTGCTAAAGCTCCGAGGGCGAAGAAAAAACTTGTAATCGGTTTATTGTGCCCGAGACCATCAATAGCAGAGATTTTTTTTGAACCGGAATGGAACACTAAATAGCCGGCTGCGAGAAACAACAGTGATTTTATTACTGCGTGATTAAACATCTGAAATAAAGCTGCACGAACACTGGCATCTGTCCCAACACCAAAGGCAATTATTACTAATCCCATTTGTCCTATGCTGGAGAAAGCAAGCATTCTTTTAATTTGATGCTGACGCATAGCAGCCATTTCGGCAATCAACATTGTAATAACTCCCATTACAATTAGAAATTCAAATACCGCGTGGAAGTTGAACATAATAAAAATAATTCTCATCAAAGCATAAATGGAAGCTTTTACAACAATTCCTCCGAATACAGCACCAACCGGTGAAGGAGCTTGAGAGTAAGCATCCGGTGCCCAGCCGTTTAACGGAAACATTTCCGATTCAATTCCAAAACCGACAAGGAATAAAATTAAAATAAATATTTTTGTCTGTGGAGCAACACTCGCCATTTTTAAACCGATATCGGCAATATTTAATGTGCCCGTGCTCGTGTAAATAAGCATTACGGCAATTAAATAAAACGTTGACGAAAACGAACCGATTAACAAATATTTGAAAGCCGCTTCCGCTCCGTCTTTATCACGTAAAAATGCGGTTAGTGCAAATGCTGCAATCGAAGTAATTTCTAGAAAGACGAACATGTTAAAAATATCACCGGTAAGCATAATTCCGGTTGAACCGGTAATAAGCAGCATAAACAACATATAATATTTTTCAGCCGGTTCGCGAATTATAAATTTATAGCTGTAAAGCCAAATTACAAATCCTATAATGGTTACCATTGCAACCAAAAATGCAGCAAGCGGTCCGTAATACAATGAAATTCCAAACGGGGCTTTAAATCCCGCAATAACTTCAACGATAGGATGTTTTAGAGCAATTGGATAAAGGTAAATGGAAACATAGGATAAATAAAGAAGCACAACTCCCGGAATAATTTTAACGGATTCTTTAAAAAATCTTCCTGCAATTGGAATTAAAAAAGCAGCAAATAACGGTATTGCAATAAAATGTACCGGACTAAAACTCATCTATTCACCCTTACCACTTCAGTTTTCTAATTTTGTTAATATTTAATGTTTTATGGTGGTCATACAAGCGAATAACCAAAGCAAGCGCCACTGCAGTAACACCAAGCCCAATTACAATTGCGGTTAATACTAAAGCCTGCGGAATCGGGTCAACCATTTTATCAGCCGTTAATCCCGGCATCGAAAATATTGGAGCAGTGCCGTTTTTAATATATCCCAACGAAATAAGAAGTAAATTTACTCCGCTATCAACAATTGATAAGCCTATAACGATTTTAATAATGTTCTTTTTTGTGAGAACGGCGTAAATACCAATTAAAATCAGCAGTATGGCAGATATGTAATAGACCATTTATTTTAACCTACTTTATCGTTTTTAACATATTGTCTAAAAGCCCTGTGAGTTCGGCACCTACTTTAAATCCAACGGCAATATAAATTATAGGAATTATTCCGGCACTGAAAACAGTGTTCGGTGTTCCGAGCGGGAGAAAATTTTGCAAAAATGAATTCCCCCAAATTAATCCGCCAAATCCTACTAACACAAAAACCAACCCGGCAATTGACTCTAAATAAGTCAAAGCTTTATGGCTTACTTCAAAATAACGGTACGACATAAACATCAGTAAAACACCGGTAGCTATAATTGCGCCACCCTGGAACCCCCCACCGGGCGTTAAGTGTCCGTGTACAAACACATAAGCCCCAAGCAAAATAACAAGCGGATAAAGTATGTGAGCACTTATTCTTACAATAAGGCTGGCATGCTGCAGTCTTCTTTTTTTGCCTCTTTTGTCGTAAAGAATTGCACCCAAACCAAGCGAAGCAATAAACAAAACGGTAACTTCACCAAGTGTATCAAAACCACGATAACTAACAACAATTGAAGTAACCGTATTTACAGCACCTGTTTGTGATACTGTATTATTTAAATAGTATTGACCTACATTGTTTCTTTTTTCCCCAAAGGGGATTTCTGAAAACACTGAAAAAAGGTAATATCCTACAAATGCAAGTATAAGAATGGCTGTAACTTTTCTCATTTTTCATACCTTTCGGTTTTTTTAATTGCAATAACAAAAATGATAGTGGAAAGAGCAACGCCAATGGCAGCTTCAGTTAAGGCAACGTCAGGAGCCTGAAGCAAGTAATAAAAGATAGAGAGAATAACGCTAATTGCAGATGTACCAACTACGGCAAGAATCAAATCTTTTTGCTTTATTGAAAACAATGCAGCAACGATTAGGATTACCGCCAAAACATAAACCATCAAAGTTAGGATACTCATATTTCGTCCTCTTCAACTATTGGAACTTCGGAATATGTGTCTATGCCGTTCGGGTCATTCATAAAAGGTTTATGTCCGCTTTTGTAACTTCCTCTTCCGAGTGCGTGCGAACTAATAGGGTTTGAGATTGCGAAAAACACGGCTATTATTAAAGTCTTCCAAAACCATTCAGGCTGTAATAGTCCAACGCCGATAATTGTTCCCAATGCACCAATTGTAGATGCTTTTGTTCCTGCTTGTAATCGAGTAAAAATATCAGGCATTCTGTAAATACCAAGTGCTCCGAGAAACAAAAATATTACGCCAACGCTTACAAATAAATATCCGAGATATGTAAGAATCATAAACCACCTTCTATGTAGCGAGCTAAAGTTAAAACACCAACAAACGATAAAACGCCATAAATTAAGGACACATCTATATAAATATATCTTTGAAACATATAGCCGAGTAAAACCAAACCTGCCGTGGTTATTGTAGTTAAATTATCAAGAGCAATAATTCTATCAGGTGCCGTAGGACCAAGCACACCGCGAACCGCTGCAAGAATTGAAGCTAAAACCACAACTCCGAGAAAAATAATCATCATCCGAATATTTCCTTCAAAATATTTTCAAAATTTGCACCGATTTCATTAAATATTATTTCCGGATCTCTTGAAACCACATCTATCCAATGAATGTAAAGTTTATCGTCAATTATATCTACTGTTAATGTTCCCGGGGTAAGTGTGATTGAATTTGCCAGAAAAACTTTTGCAGTATCCGATTTTAACTTTGTGGTATAAGTAACAATGCCGGGGTTTATAGGCAATTTAGGATTGATAACTCTTTTGGCAACATCCCAGTTTGCTTTCAAAAGTTCAATAAAAAAGACAATTAAATATTTACCGATATAAAATAGTGTGCGAGGCTTAAAGTATTTTAATCCAACATCTGTAAATGTTTTATATGCAAATAATGAAATAATAAAACTTAAAATACTCCCAACAATTATTTCTTGCGGATCAAACGAAGTTGTAAATCCGAACCAAACCAACAGCAGAATTATGAATGTAAATAAAAACCGGCTCATATATTTCAATAACTTTATAGTGTAAAAGACAACAAATATTTTTTTAATCGGTTACTAAACTCTTATTTTTTGAAATATCTGTCAAGACCTAAAATAAAATATTTTACGGCATAAAAATTTCATAGCATAAAATGCTTAAATTTATTTCGTTTTCACAGCTTTTTAATTCAAAAAAAATAAATTTTTTTTTCAATAATTATACAATCGGACATCTTTATACTTTTTTTAGCATAAAATATATTTTTATTGATTTCATGTCGCATTTTTTTGTAAAGATGTTTCTTAAAAATTTAAAATATTTTCATTTAGATAATGTAAAAAATCTGTATTTTTAAATTTCCTATGAAATAGATTATACTTAATGAAGTGAAGTTAAAAATCGAAAATATTCTGAGTGTTATAAAGTATATTGCTTCGTGCGATTTACTTTGCTTGTTTAATAACAAAACAACTCTGTTGCCAACCGGATATGAAGCTGATAAATATGCACTTGAATTAATTAATGAAATAAGAACCATTTCCAAGATTACTACCGAAAGTATTGAAGGGCTTAATTCCTATAAAGCATTGCATTCTAAATACCCTGAACTTTCCTTTCAAATTTTCAACGATTTTGATAAGAATGAAATCAATTTGTTTATTGTTCATTTTAACAATATTGCAAATAATTCGGCTGCAATGCAAAACATAAGGATACTGTTTAATTCTATTCTGGAAATGCTTAACACAAAAGCTAATAATCTGAACAAAGAATTATTAGAAACTACAAATTCGATTTCGTCCATATTATATTCATCTACTAATATTGCATCCGGTTTTAATTTTATTTCAAAATCTGTTGAAACTATCTTTGGTGTACCTCAGGACTTTGTTTACAAAAACAAATTTTCATTGTTAAGAAAAATTCATCCTGACGATTTTAGTAATTTCAAGCTATTTATTAAAAAACTGCAAAGCGGTAATCCCGCAGTTGTTGAATACCGGTATTTTAAAAAGAATAATTCCGTTGGGTTTATTAAACATACCGGAACACCCGTTTTTGAAAATAAAAAAATTGTTCGAATAGTGGGATTAATTTCGGAAATTACAGAAGAAAAAAAGTTGTTGTCGCAACTTAAATCGGCAAAAGATCAATTTTTTCTTTTAATGAATACAGCAAGCGGACTCATTTTTACATTGGATAGATCAGGTTACTTTTTATCAATAAATGATAAGGGTGCCAATAAACTGGGTTATAGTAAAAATGAAATTATTGGGAAACATTTTTTAGAATTTGTAAGCGAAGATAGTAAAACCGGACTTGCATTAGCTTTTCAAAGAATATTGACAAAAAGTACACCCGTTACGTTTGAAACTATTTTAATAAACAGTTTTGGTCAAAAATTATCATTTAAAATTGAAGCGGCGAGTCTCAAAATTGATGAAAAAATTTCCGGTATGCTTGGAACCGGCAGAGATGTTAGTGGTTTTAAAAAGGATGAAGTTATTTTTAAACAGTTAAACGCGAAACTTACCGAGGCAAACAGAATAATATCCATTGAAAGAAATCGCGCTAACGAAAAAATTTCAGTGCTTGAAGAATTAAATAGATTAAAAAACGATTTCATTTCAAATGTTTCACACGAGCTTAGAACTCCAATGGCATCAATTGTCGGGTTTGCCGAAACAATTGCAACTGATTTGGAACTTCCACGCGAAACGATTTTGGAATTCAATAATATTATTTTAACCGAAGGCAAAAGACTTGCTAAATTGGTAAACGATATTTTGGATTTTTCACGATTGGAGACTGACAAAAATCAACTAAATACATCAAAAATAGATTTGATTAAATTTTTGCAAGAATTGTATCGGCTATTTAAAAATCAAGCAGAAAATAAAGATATTACTTTTTCTGCTGAACTTCCCGATGCTGAAATTTTTATTTCAGCAGATAGGGAAAGATTATCCAAAGCCATAGGAAATATTATTTCAAACGCCATTAAGTTTACACCAAGCGGAGGTCGCGTTTCCATTATTGCAAAAGAATTTCTTAAAGAAGCTGAAATTCTGATTATAGATACAGGCGTAGGTGTTAGTGAACAGGATATTCCAAAACTGTTTCAAAAGTTTTCTAAAATTGATAATTTAAAGGAACAGCAGCCGGGTGCCGGCTTTGGGCTTACAACCGCTAAGCAAATTGTGGAATTGCACAATGGAATTATCCGAGTGAAAAGCGATGTTGGAATAGGCTCGACTTTTATTATTAAACTTCCAAAACTAAATTAATTAAACGGAGAGAATTTGGACAAATTAGTATTTATAGTTGACGACGAATCATCAATATTAACATTATTAAACCACTGGGTAAAAAATCAATGGAAATATAAAGTTAAAACTTTTGAACGCGGTTATGATATGCTGGAAAGTTTTTCTGAAAATCCCGACCTGATTTTACTTGATATTATGCTGCCGGATATTAATGGTATTGAAATATTAAAACGTATAAAGCAAACCAATTCAAAAGTACCCGTTATTATGCTTTCAGCCCAAGGAAATATTGAGGTTGCACTTGACTCAATTAAGATAGGTGCTTATGATTATTTCCCTAAGCCCATTGACAAAAACAGATTAGAACCTGCCATTAAAAACGCAATAAAAAGTTATGACCTTGAACGAAAAATTGAATCTCTTGAAGACAACTTGCAGAAAGAATATAGTTTTGAAAATATTATTTCTACAGACAAAGCGATGCAGACCGTTTTTGGTATGGTAACAAAAGTTCTTGATAATGATATAACAGTGTTAATTCACGGCGAAAGCGGAACCGGGAAGGAACTTATTTCACGGGCAATTCATTATAACGGTATTAGAAAAGAGAAACCTTTTGTTGTTGTAAACTGTGCTTCCATTCCGCGAGAGTTATTGGAAAGTGAATTATTCGGCCATGAAAAAGGCTCGTTTACAGGTGCGCATCAACGGAAAATAGGAAAGTTTGAATTGGCAAACGGTGGTTCGCTATTTCTTGATGAAATTGGTGAAATGGATATATCGCTACAAGCTAAAATTTTAAGAGTAATACAGGAAAAAGAATTTGAAAGAATTGGCGGTAACGATATTATCAAATCCGATGTAAGAATTATTTCGGCTACAAACATCAATCTTCAAGAAGCTGTTGAAAATAAAAAGTTCAGGGAAGATCTTTTCTACCGGCTTAATTCGTTTCCAATTGATATTCCTCCGTTACGCAACCGGAAGAGCGATATAATTTTATTAATTAATCATTTTATTGAAAAATTTAATGAGAAACTTAGTCGTAATATTAAAGGCGTTCACAAAAAAGCATTAGAACTATTATACGATTATTCATGGCCGGGCAATGTGAGAGAATTGCAAAACACTATTGAGCGGTGCATAGTTTTAAGCGATGTTAACCAAATTACAGTGGACGCATTGCCGCAGCAAATAATCGGTTTTTCCGGAAATACAACGGTAACACTGAATGCTCCGTTATTTTCAGAGGAAGCTCAAATAATTCCATTTGAACAATTAAAACGTGAAGCTATTCAGCATGCTCTGCATAAAACAAACGGCAGTATTGTTGATGCCTCAAAAAAATTAAGAATCGGGCGGGCAACTTTATACAGACTAATGGAAAAATATAATATTAAAACTAAGGCTGATTAGAGGAACTCATGGATTTTTTTGAAGAAATTTTTGGAGATGTTGTTGTTGAAACCGTTAATCTGGAACGGGGAACAATAAAACATGCCGATCAATTGAAAAAACATCTCGTTGATGTTATTGAAAACGGATATAATAAAATTGTACTTGATATCTCGGCTTGTAATTTTATTGACTCTTCATTTCTTGGTGTTCTTGTTGCTATTTTAAAACGTACTACCAGTTCAAATGGCGACTTAAAATTAGTCGGTTTTCAGCCGGCAGTTCGTTCCATGTTTGAATTAACAAGACTCTTTCGTGTTTTTGATTCATTTGCCGATAAGCGAAATGCCGTTCAAAGTTTTAATTAATTTATTATTTTTACAAATGTTCATTGGAGTTTAACTAATTGTGATTGACAATAATATTCGAGATATTAAACAAAAAATCCTTCTTGTTGAGGATGAAGAAAATATTGCTTTTTTATTTCAGTACAATTTTAAAAAAGCCGGCTATATTTGCGAAACTGCCGGTAACGGAAGGGAAGGTTTCGAGAAGGCAAAGGAATTCTTACCGGATCTTATTATCAGTGACATAATGATGCCCGAAGTTGACGGTTTTGAATTTAGAAAACTATTGATGAGTAATCCGCTTGTTGCCTCCATTCCTTTTGTTTACTTTACTGCTAAGGGTGCTGATGAAGATATACTTCAGGGATATGAATTGGATATAAAAGAGTATATTCTAAAAACATCAAGTCCGAAAATTGTACTTGCAAAAGTTGCAGCATTGTTAAAAACACAAGCAGCCGAGCGTAAAAAAGCTGTACAGGAAGTTCATTCCGCCGCAGATAATATGGGAACTAAAGTTGTCCCTGATGAAATGCTAAAAATTAGCGGATTCAAAGTAAACCATTGGCATCAAACATTTGAAAATATTCCCGGCGGAGATTTTATTGACTACGTGTCTATTGATGAACATCGCGGCATAATTGTTCTCGGTGATGTGATGGGAAAAAAATGGAAAGCTTGGTATTTTGCAGTCGCTTATGCCGGATATGTGCGAAGTGCCGTTAGGTTTGCACTAAACTCAAATACTGAAATTCTTCCGAGTAAAATTCTTGAAAGTGTAAACAGTTCCGTCTTTCATGATGAACGCATCGCTGAAGTATTTATTACACTTTCAATTCTAATTTTGGATAATAACTCAAAGGTAATTATTTATTCAGGAGCAGGGGATTTGCCTTTAATTTTCAAAGGGAAAGAGACAAAACTTATAAGTTCACGCGGTTTGCTTTTGGGTTTTTCCGAAACACCCGAATATGACGATATAGTAATTAAAACAGAAACTAACGACGAATTATTTCTGTTTACTGACGGTATAATTGAATCTCGCAATCCCGAAGGTGAAATGTACGGAAAGGACAGATTGTTAAAGATGATAGAGACTCTCGATTCAAGTAAAGATTCATTAACCGGTATTAAAGAAAATTTTTCGGAGTTTACTCAAAACAAATTTGAAGATGATGTAAGTATTATATCGATTAAAACAGAATAAGTTTATACCATTGTAAAACCGACTTTCCTCAAAGAGTTCTGCGAACAATCGGTTTGTTTAGCAATGATTACCAATCTTAAATAAATATCTGCTTGGGGAATGCTCTTGCCAACGATTTGTTTATTCTTCCTCCGGTTCTTCCGATAAATCATTTCCCGGCAATTCCAATACCTTTTTTGATTCAACAGCAGTAAATGTTTCAACATCTTTAAGTTTTCTTTCCAGCACATTAGTTCTTGTTGTTCGCAACGTTTCAAGAGTTCCGGAAGCTGTATTTAATTGTTTATGAACTTTTGATAAAACCCCGGAAAACTCTTTAAATTCAAACTTTACAGCTTTTAATATATCCCAAACTTCACTGCTTCTTTTTTGAACCGCCAGCGTTCTGAAGCCCATCTGCAAACTATTCAACAAAGCTGATAAAGTAGTTGGACCTGTAACCGTAATTTTATATTTCCTTTGCAACGTTTCAAACAATCCCGGATGCCTTAGTACTTCCGCATATAAACTTTCAATGGGTAAAAACATAATACCAAAATCCGTTGTGTGCGGAGGGTCAATATATTTTTCACTTATACTTTTAGCAAAACTTTCTATTTTTTTTGTCAGCACTTTCTGAGAATTTTCAATTTCGGTTTTATCTCCTCTGTCAAATGCGTCGAGAAGTGAATGGTAATCTTCAATCGGAAATTTGGAATCAATCGGCAGCCAAACCTCTCTGTCCGAATCTTTTCCGGGAAATTTTATTGCAAACTCAACATTAGCCTGGCTGCCCTTTTTTGTTGCTACATTTTTTGAATATTGCTCAGGAGTTAATATTTGTTCCAAAATATTCTCAAGCTGATATTCGCCAAGTACTCCTCTTGTTTTTACATTTGTCAAAACTTTTTTCAAATCTCCCACGCCGGTTGCGATAGTCTGCATTTCTCCCAATCCTTTGTGCACTTGCTCCAACCTATCACTCACTTGTTTAAATGATTCACCCAAACGCTTTTCCAAAGTGGTTTGCAGTTTTTCGTCAACAGTCTTTCTCATTTCGTTAAGCTGCTTTTCGTTGTCTTCTCTAATGGCTTTCAACTGATTTTCAATTGTGTGTTCAACCTCTTTAATATTTCCGGTTACCTGCTTATTTACATCAACTTGCTGCTTGCCGAAATCTCCGAATTTTTGTCTGAGTAACTCATTTAAGTCTTTAATATTTTCCGAAAATTTAACTTCAAATGATTTTAGGGCATTCGAGAGTTCATCCCTGTTTGCCTTTGCAGTTTCACCGGTTTGTTTGTTAAAATCCACTTGCTGTTGATTTTGCTGCGTGAATTTTTCATTCAGCAGATTATTTAATTCTTTAACATTTTTTGAAAACTGCTCCCCAAATGAATTGAGCGATTTGGTCAATTCATCCCTGTTAGTTTTTGAAATATCATTTGTTTCCGTTCTGTTTCTTTGAAATTCATCTTTTATTGATTTTTCAGTTTGTTCCAAAGTTGTATCAAACTTCATAATTGATACTTCCACATCCTTTAACTGCGGTTTAATATCGACCGAAACTTTCTTTTTTAATACAATTATAATATTAATAATTACAAGTAGTATTAAAACAATTAGCATTATTTCATTCATAGGGTTTCTCTTTTACTTTTAACATTATAATATTTAATTATTTAAATTTAGCTTAGTCGCTTCTTTTCCCTTTAACATAATTGTCGATATCAGAAATTTTAACAAACCAAAGTTTGTCTTTTTTGCGAGCTTTCAATGAATTCATTTTCTTTAAATAGGTTATTACTGTATTCATAAATTGTACTTACCTATTCAAAATATCCGAGTATTGCGGCAGCTTTCCGGTCAAAAGTATTTTGACCTTTTTCCAGTACTTGAACAAGCTCATTGCGATTGGTAAAAATCCCTTCAATTGCTATCGAGTTGCGTATCTCGTCTCTGAATAATGATATCCATTCACTATTTGATACCGCAATTAAATTTACGTTGTTTTTTCTTAGATCCGATATTACTTTTGAAATTTTCTGCATTGCGATACCTAAAGATTAAATAGAATAAATTAGAATAAATTTTCAAGTTTGCGTATTTACCGAACTATATTATAACGCTAACTTATGGAAAACAAACTACTTAACAAAGTATTGTTTCCGAACAGTTCGCAAATATTACTACTGATTAATGGCAATTATTATTTCATTAATAATTACAAGGATTATTAAAATGATCAGCAGTATTTTATTCATGTATTATTCTACTTAGCATTTAATATTATAATAATTAATTATTTAAATTATGATTCTGTTGATTTTTTTCTCGCCACATTTCTATCGCCTGATATTTATAAAGTTCATCTTCATGAATTTTAGTTAACTTTTTCCGTAAAGTATTTTCTTTTATACTAATTTTATCAGCGACTATTTTGATACTATTATTACATTCTGACATTAAGCCATTAAGTTTTTCCATGCCCTTCTATTAATATGCCGAGTTAATATAACCGAAACTGTGAAAAATAATTAAAACGAATCGTCGTGTAATTGATTTAACAATCCCTCATATTTTTTTAAGTACCGTTCCTTTTCTTTCAATTGGTTACTCAGTTTTTCAACTGTTGCCTTCATATCCTTTATTAGTTCAGGAATAAAATCGTTTTTAATCCCATTTAATTTATTTGTGATATTTTTTATGGTCTGGTCAATCTCGGTTTGCATGTCTTTTACAATAATTCCTACAACTTTTGCTTGCGCAATTCTTAGTGTCTCAATTTCATTATCGCGTACCTCGCTAACATTAAATTGCTCCCGTATCGTTAAGATGTGTTTGCTAGTATCCAAATTAATATTTGGAATAGCAATTCTGTTTACGGCATTTTCCACAG
>CAZXDS010000048.1:0-4976 GCA_964639525.1 uncultured Melioribacteraceae bacterium
TACTCTTAACGTGTTGTTTTTTGTAATCTTAATTTTGACCCCGAATCGCTGTTATTTGGTAGACTCTTAATCGCATCTGCTTCTGCTAAAAATGAATTTAGGTATAGAATACGATAGTTGTATTTCTTTTTTATCGTTGGTTTGTTTTTCAAGTATCTGAATTCTAATTCTCATTTTCCGTTAAATGTGTGTAAACTGCCATCAAAGTATTTTATGACTTTTTGTTAATCGCAGTCCCTGTTAGTCCAAGCTTTTTGGGGAGTCCTTTTTTTGTGGTTCGAATTTGATTTTGAAAAATACATTTTTCTTTTTGGTTTGGCTTTCCCGGAATTTGCTTTTTTTGCCGGCTGTTTAGGAGTTCCGCCGGTAGTTTCTTTAAGTAAAAACGGATGATTTTCTACAACAGGAATAGGTATCGAAATAAGTTTGTTTATGTCTTTTAAAAATGGTTTTTCTTCAGTATCACAAAACGAAAGAGCTACACCCGCTAATCCCGCTCTGCCTGTTCGTCCGATTCTATGCACGTAAGTTTCCGGTATATTTGGGATTTCATAATTTATTACATGCGAAAGCTGCTCTATGTCAATTCCACGAGCCGCAATATCGGTCGCAACCAAAACTCGTGTTTTTTTAGTCTTAAAATTGTTTAATGCTCGCTGCCTGGAGCTTTGTGATTTATTCCCGTGTATTGCTTCAGAAAAAATATTAGCATTATTTAAAACTCTTGCCAAATTGTTAGCACCGTGTTTTGTTCTGGTAAAAATTAGTGCGGATTCAATAGAAGAATCTTTTAATAAGTGAACAAGCAGCTTTTTCTTGTCTGATTTTGCTACAAAATAAATACTCTGATCAATTGCTTCCACTGTTGATGATTCGGGCGTTACTTCCACTTTTATAGGATTGACTAAAATTGTATTTGCTAACTTTATAATTTCTTTAGGCATTGTGGCAGAAAAGAACAACGATTGTCTTTTCTTTGGTAATTTAGATATAATTTTTTTTACGTCATGTATAAATCCCATATCAAGCATACGGTCGGCTTCATCAAGAACAAATAACTTAATATTTTGTAGATTGATATAACCTTGGTCCATTAAATCTAACAATCTTCCGGGGGTAGCTATTAATATATCCACACCTTTCCTCAGAACATCAGTCTGTTTTTTTTGCGAAACACCGCCGAAAACCACAAGATTTTTAAGTCCGGTATGTTTACCATAAGCCGAAAAACTGTCACCAATTTGAATAGCGAGTTCTCTTGTTGGTGTAACAATTAATGACTGAATTACTCGTTTCTTTCCGTTGGAATTTTTAGTGCTGTAAAGAGTTTGTAAAATTGGCACTGCAAATGCTGCTGTTTTACCTGTTCCTGTTTGAGCACAACCAAGCAAATCATTCCCTTTAAGTATTATTGGAATCGCTTGTTTTTGAATTGGTGTAGGAGTTTTATAACCTTCTTCGGTTAATGCTTTTTGTATCGGTTTAATTAGATTGAGATTCTTAAATGACATTATTCATTTTTCCTTTTAAAATAGAGCTGTTAAAATTTTATTGTGTTCTGTATCAGAGGCTAAATGAATGAATATCTTTAGAAAGAATCGCAAACAACTTATGTTACTGAAGCATTACAAATAATTACAGACCTAAAATAAGCTAATTGTAAGCAACTTCAAAATATTTAATAGTAGGTATATCTGCAATCTCAAAGGTAAAGGACAAGCTATCCGGCGGTTGCCGGATTTTGCGTACAACCTTTAATCTCGAAGTTATTCTTTTCCTAATCCCAACCATTTATAAAATGGGTAAAATAAGCGGGGAATAATTCCTCTTGGGAAAATATCTAAATCATCGAAGCCTAATTTTTCGGGCATTCCTTCGTTGGGCCAATAAACAGTTCCGAATATCCAATCCCAGATACTTAAAGTAATTCCGAAATTTTGTCCGTAGCTTAAATGATTAATTTCATCATGATGCCAAATGTGCATTTTGGCAGAATTTAAAACATACTTAAAAGGTCCCCAACTTATTGGTAAATTGGAATGGTTCAAATGTCCGATTAGTGTGTTGATAATAGCAATAATAAAAATAACATCTGTGTTTACACCAAGTATTATTAAAGGGAAATAAGCAATTGAAGAATAAATTACACTTTCCATCCAGTGAAATCTGAAATTTCCAATCCAATCCATTTCTACAATGCTGTGGTGCAGTTTATGGAATTCCCATAAGAACGGAACTTTATGCAGCATTCTGTGGATATTCCATTCAATAAAATCTTTAATAATTAAAAATATTACTATTTGCATAGCGAAAGGAATAGAATTTAGTAAATGTATATTTTCCGGTTGTGGAATTTGATTTGACAGAAGAAATTGATTCAGTAAATTAAGGATATATGCTGCAAGTGTAGCAAGCAAAATTCCAAAATAGTGCCCGTTAAAAACAAGCCAGAAAAAATCCTGCCAAATTCCACTGCGGAAAGCCTTTTGCTCTTTTCTCCATGGCGAAATTCTTTCCAAACCAAAGACTAAAAATGAAATTATAAAAAGCCAAAAATAATATTTTAAATAAATGCTCATTGTTTCCCTTTTTGTAAAATATAATAATTACAAATTTAATAATTAAAGTTTATTTCATTGTAAGCAAGTTTACAAAAAAAACAATCTGTTTTGATGAGTCTGCGACGTATTTTTACAATCACTTTTTTCATTCGCTCGCAGAGTTACGTGGACAATGATGAATCTTTTTTTCTGTAACACAGATTAATAATCTGTGTTACAATAAAAGGTACGGTAATATTTTAATATGGTATAAAGTTTAATTTTGAAAAAGTAAGGTTAAAAATAACAGACAAAAAACAGTGCCGTATTTTCAAATATTTTGCAATCGGTGAAAACAAACTTACCAACAGACGAGTAACTTTAAAAGTCCCAAACGGACTAAAGTCCGTTTGGGGAAGTCCGTTTTTAGTCTGTTTCCTCGCGACTGAAGTTGTGGGTTAGTCAAAATATTACTTTTTAGAATGGGCTCATTCACTATTCAAAAACGCATTACATTAACTCCGCACTTCAGTGCGGGGAAACAAAACACAACTCGAAAGGTTTTGGCGTGATTTTTATATTTTCAAAAATCATGACAAAACCGCTTTGAATTGAACAGACGAAATAAACTGTGAATTACAACTTCACGGAAATATCCGCTCGTTTTAATCTTAAAGAATTAGTAACAACGGAAACCGAGCTTAACGACATTGCCAAAGCGCCAATCATAGGATTAAGAAAGCCGAGTGCCGCAAAAGGAATTCCGATTGTATTGTAAACAAAAGCCCAAAACAGGTTCTGCTTTATTGTTCGTATTGTTCGTTTTGAAAGCTTTATTGCCGAAACAACGCTGAGTAAATCGCCTTTTACCAATGTAATATCAGAAGATTCAATTGCAATATCTGTACCTGTTCCGATTGCAATACCCAAATCTGCAGTAACAAGGGCGGGGGAATCATTAATGCCGTCGCCAACCATTGCAACAATTTCACCTTTGTTTTGCAGCTCTTTCACTTTCTCCGCTTTCCCTTCCGGAAGAACTTCGGCAATATAATTTTCAATGCCTACTTTATCGGCAATTGCTTTGGCTGTTTTTTCATTATCACCGGTAATCATAAATACTTTTAATCCGATGTTTTTCAGTGCTTGAACCGCATTTTTCGAACTTTCTTTAATTGGGTCGGATATACCGATAATACCGGCAAGTTCGCCATTTAAGCCAACAAGCACAACGGATTTTCCTTCGGAAGTTATTTTGGAAAATGTTTCTTCCAAATTTCCAAGTTTTAACGAATAACTCTGCATTAGTTTTAAATTTCCAACAATTACAGCGTTTCCATCAACTATGGCATTTATTCCGTAGCCTGCTTTATTTTCAAAAGTTTCAATTTTACCAAATTCAACTTTTCTATCTTTTGCATATTCTAAAATTGCCTCTGCAAGCGGATGTTCCGAGCGACTTTCAACTGCACCGACAATGGAAAGAAATTCTTTTTCATCAATTCCCTGTAATTTAATATCGGTAACCGTTGGTTTTCCTTCGGTAATTGTTCCGGTTTTGTCTAATACAATGGCACTAACTTTATGTGCCTTTTCCAAACTTTCGCCGTTTTTTATCAGTATTCCGTGCTGTGCTCCAAGTCCTGTCCCGACCATTATTGAAGTCGGTGTTGCAAGTCCCATTGCACAAGGGCAGGCGATTATCATAACGGCAACAAAATTAAGCAGTGCCACGTTAAATATCGGGATTTGTGGAAAAATCATCCAGGCTGCAAATGTGAGTAATGCAATTCCTATCACTGCCGGAACAAATATTGCCGAAACTTGATCTGCAAGTTTTTGAATCGGTGCTTTGCTTCCCTGAGCTTCTTCAACAAGTTTAATTATTTGACCTAACACGGAAGTATCGCCGAGAGCTGTAACCTCATAAGTAAATGTGCCGTTTTTATTTATTGTACCGCCAATAACATCTGCACCGATACTTTTTTCGACAGGAATACTTTCGCCCGTAAGCATCGATTCGTCAACGACGGAATAGCCTTCGATCAATTTTCCGTCGGATGGAATTTTTTCACCGGGTTTTACAATTACAGCGGTACCGATTTTCAGTTCACTTGCTTTAACAATTTTTTCTTCTCCGTTAATTATAATTGTTGCTTTGTTCGGTTTTAATTGCAATAATTTTTTAATTGCCGTATTTGTTTTCCCTTTTGCTCGTGTTTCAAGAACTTTACCGAGCAAAATTAAAAGAATAATTACGCCGGCGGTATCAAAATAAACGTGTTGTATTACATGTGAAGATGAAATCCAAGCAGGGAATAAAGTAGCTGTAAGACTGTAAACATAGGCGGTTCCGGTTCCAACAGCTACAAGAGTATCCATATTAGCCGAAAAATGTTTTAAGTTTGCCCAGAATGATGTAAAAAATCTTTTGCC
>CAZXDS010000048.1:5076-18628 GCA_964639525.1 uncultured Melioribacteraceae bacterium
GTTGCAAAGTTTACCGAAACATTTTCAATTCCTTCAACTTTTTTTAATGATTTTTCAACGCGTGCTACGCAACTTGCACACGTCATACCTTCAACAGGTAACGTATATTTTTTTAATGTCTGTGCCATTTTAATTCTTCTTCTTATTATTTTCAGACTATTAGTCTATTAAAATTTTGTATTTAGCCGATAACTTTATATCCGGCTTCAACAATTGCATTTTTGATTTTGTCTTCATTTTCAGGGCTGCCGTTGTAATTAACTTTTGCCGAACCGATTTCGACTTGAAATCTTTCAAATCCGGCATTTCTTAATTCCATCTCAACCGCCATAACACAGTGATGGCAAGTCATTCCTTCGATTTTAAATTCTTGTTCTTTCATAATTATACCTCCAAATAATTAAAATTGTTGAACTAAATCTAATGCAGTTTATTTAATACACGTTATACGATTTTTATAAAATGTTATATGATTTTTGTTTTTTTTGAGATACTTCGTAAAATTATTTAGAGGGAAAGTTTATATCTGAGATTTTGCTTTGATTTTATTATCGATTTGTTTTTTCAACCAAAAATATGCTATGTTTCCGGAAATAATGTATGACAAAGCTAAAGCCGCAAATATTCCATTTAACCCAAATAGGTAGTTCCCCAAATATCCTAAAGGTATTAAAAGAACTAATGATTGCACAATGCTCAGCAGAGAAGAATCAAGAGGTTTAATTATTATACTAAGAATTGTCGTTGACATTCTTAATACTCCTCTAAATCCATAAACCCATGCAATAATGAAATAATAAGTTGAAGCAATATTAATTATAATTATATCACGGCTAAATAAAGAAATTAAGGGAAATGAGAATACTCTTAGAGATATCCAGACAAAAATTCCCCAAGCAACAATAAACCGGTAACAATATTTGACTGCTAACATAACTCTATGATATTTACGGGCACCCCAATTTTGACCAACAAATGGAGCTAATGCTAAGCCAAGTGCCATTACAAGTACTAATAAAAATCCTTCCAATCTAGTTGCAATTCCATACGCTGCGATTGCTTCCGTTCCTTCTTCGGAAATAAGGGAAATAATAAAACCAAAAGAAATTGGGATAACAATGTTTGTTAACCCGACTGGCAAACTAATATATAGTAAGGATTTCCAATTATTAATTAAGTTAGGCAACTTAAAAATATTGATGGAAATCATATCAAGTTTTTTATATAATAATTCTGTTGAAAGTACCAGCATTAAAGTTCTAGCTAATACCGTAGCTAAAGCGGCGCCTCTCATTCCCATCTTAGGAAATCCGAACAGTCCAAAAATAAATATCGGGTCGAGGATTACGTTAGCCATCATAGCAATTATCAAAATTGTACTTGGGAATGTCGTGTTTCCAGTTGCTCTAATTGCACTATTCCCGACCATCGGGACAATGAGTACAATGATTCCGGGATACCAAATGAGCATATAGCTTTTAATCAAAGGGAGTAGATCTTTACTTGCACCGAGTAAAATAAAAACCTTATCAATAGAAAAGATTCCAACAACTGTAAAAATAAATACAACAATTAAAGAAAGTAAAATACTTTGGGTAGTAAGAATTTTTACTTTTTTATGATTCCCTTCTCCGAAAGCTTGGGAGACTAATGCGGTTGTCCCGATTTCCAAACCAATTGCTATACTCATAATAGCCATTACAACAGGAAATGTAAAGCTAAGTGCTGCAATTTGCCGTATCCCTAATTTGCCAATAAAAAATATATCTACAACATTAAATAACATCATTCCCAACGAACTAAAAATCAAAGGGAATGTGAGAGATACCAATTGCTTTATAATTGGCCCTCTTGTAAGATTAGTAGTATCAGTTTTTGGAATTATCAATACAGAATTAATATTAGTTTAAAATATTTTCTACCAACTTGATCCCATCATAACAATAATCAATTGTTAAGTGTTTTAACAATTGATTTTATTACATAGATAAACCAACATAAGTTATTGGCTTGCACAAATTACTAAAATAATTCTTGAAATTAGAACGAATAGATTACATGAAAGTTATCAGTATTAATTTTAAGTTATAATGGAATTGAAAATCATAAGCTAATAAGGCTGATGAATTTAAAATCGTTTAGATGCTAAAAGGTTTAATATTGGAGAGAGATTTGAAAGAAACAGTATGCAAATTTATTAAAATCTCTCAAGATTATATAATTATAAGTTCATTCATTTGATAGTTCGGTTTTAAGCTCCTCAAAATTTTTTGGTTTACCTATAATCTCAAAATCCTTATTAACAAGAAACATTGTTGGTGTAGCGTAAATATAAAAGTCATATGAAATTTTACTTTCCCAACCTTTTAAATCAGAAACATTTTTCCAATTGTAATTGTTTTTTGTTAAAAAATTTCTCCATTTACTGAAATCGGTATCTAAGGAAATACCATAAATTTGAAAATCATTTGAGTTTTTGTTAGAATATAATTCCAATAGTTTGGGAAGAAAAAGTTGACAATGAGGGCAATAGCTTGAGTAAAACAGAACTAATATTTTTTTTGCAGATACATTGTACAAACTTGTAATTTTGCCATTTAGATTCGGTAGTGAAATGTTAGGAACTTTTATTCCTGATTTCATAAATTTTGATTGTTTAATTCTCATCTGAACCAAACTATCCGTTATTGAATCGAGGCAAAGATCATCTCTGACAACAAAATTATCAACAAGATAATCAATCACATTTCCTAAACCTAACTTTTTAAAACCGGTGATTAAATATTGAGCCATTCGTTTATAAATTCTCAAATTTCCCTTCGCCTTGTTCAAAATTGTATCAACTGCCGATTTATATTCTTTTTCCAATAAGACTTTTTTTGAATTTAAATTATTTATGTAGTTTAGATATTCGATTGTTTTATTAGCATAAAGATCGCTTTGGAGAAGTAATGCATTGCTAAAATCAACGTTATCCCAAAAATGTTTTTTAATAAATTTTTGTGCTGCTTGCAAAGTTGAATTATCATTTACTTGCGGTAGATGAATTGAGTTGATATAAAGTGAGATTAAATTTTTATCATTTGATTTTGAATGCTTATTGATAAATCCCCAATATTCTTTATAACTATTGGAAAAGTCATTTTGTACTATGGATAAATTATTGTCTTTAATTAAATCTTTTGAAATTGCTTTTTGCAATTTTTTTTGAGCAAAATTATATTTTGCAACGAGAATTAAATATTTAAAATATGTACTATTTGCATCTGACTTAATTATTTTCGCATTTTGAATAAGATTATCTTTATCCGTTTCTATTTTAATGTCATTACCGTCATATATAAAATTAAGCCAAATATTATTGTCAAAAACTATTCTGTAAAATCCTATAGACAATCCATTATGGGAAATCTTGAATAATCCATTATTATCGGAAGTTATTGATTCAACAAATTTAGTTTCTCCCAGTGATAAAGCATATAAAGAAGCACGCCAATGTTCAAATCCTTTTATTTGAAAAGAAATATTTTGTGCTGTAAGTATTGTTGAAAATAAAACGAAAATTATTACGATTTTTTTCATGAAAAGTATTTTACCTAAAATAATAATACGCTAAATTAAATTTAGAATATGTTAGATTATAAAACATTAAAAAATTATTAATTTAATTTGCCTATTAATAAAAGTTTCTTTTTACAATTGAATATTCTTTCTTAACTTAATAAAATAATTTTAATTTTTAATATAATGAAGAAAAACATAAAAAAAATCAGACTTAGTCTCGTTATACTTTTAGTTATTATTTCATCTTTGTCGACTGTAATTCTATATTTATTCCCTTTGATTCGTTATTCTACAACTTCAAATAGTATTAAAAAAATATATTTTGCCGAAAATATTACTGATGCACACATGCAGCTTATTAACGAATTCAATAAAATAAATAAAGGGAAAATTAGGGTAATTCCTATTAATTTACCTTATGAAAAATTTTCAACAAACAAACGAAAAGAAATAATAACTAAAAATTTAAGAAATAGAACAAGTAGAATTGATATATATGCAATTGATGTAGTTTGGGGCGAACGTTTTGTTAAATGGGCTGAACCTTTAAACAATTATTTTTCAGATGAAGAAATGAATCAAATATTTGATAAAGCTAAACATTATTGTTATTCAGATTCCTCGCTTTATTCTATTCCGTTCTTTGCCGATATAGGTATTTTGTACTATAGAGAAGACATATTAAAAAGAATAAATAAGCATGAAAATTTGGTTAATGAAATAAAACAGGGAATAACTTGGGAAGAATTAGCCTCTTTGAAGATACCTAAGTGCAAATATACATATTTGTTTCAGGCAGATGATTACGAGGGATTGATGTGTAACTTTTTGGAAATAGCCGGTAGGAATTCATGCTATAATTCGAAGAAGGAAATTTTAGGATTTAAAAAAGATGTTATTTACAACAGATTAAGTTTTGTTAAAGATTTAATTTATAAACAAAAAATTATACCTGCCGTAGTTACGGAATTTGATGAAAGTGCAACGTTCAAATATGCATTGGAAAATGATGTGCCTTTTTTTAGAGGATGGCCTACAGGAGAAAAAAATATCCACCTTTCTAAAAAATTAATTTCCAAGATTAAATATCTTAAGTTTGCTCCACTTCCGAGATTTACCGGCGAGTCTCCGGCTTCGGCTATTGGTGGATGGAATTTAATAGTTTCTAAAAATTCAAGTAATAAAAATGAATCTGTGAAGTTTATCAAATATTTACTATCCAAATCTTCTCAGAAAACAATTTGGGAGGAAAACGGATATTTACCGGTATTAAAATCTTTTTATGCTGATTCATCTTATCTATCTAAATATCCGGAGTTAAAATTGTGCTACAGATTATTAAAAAGCGGTATTTATCGGATTCAAAATCAACAATACACAAGGATATCAGATATACTGACTGCTAATTTAAATCAATATTTTAAAAATAAATTATCATATGATAAATTTATAAAAAATACACTATATGAAATTAAATTGATAAAAAATAGATTTTTAAGATGAGCTTTTTTCATAAATTACGTGATTACCATTTTGAAGTTTACCATTTTATTATTTTAACGATAATAATAATTGTTTCGCAAGTTCTTTTGTCATATCTAAATATGTCATCTACAGAGAATTTGCTTAATAAAACAATGGAAAATTATAAATTGGAAACTGCAGAAAGACAATCCGATTTTATCACTTCTTCCATAGAATTATTTCTTCAAAAATTTGTTGAATATCCTTATAGCCAAAATGATATTACCCAAAGTATTGAATCAATAGATTATTTAATTTATCAGCAATTGTTACAGAAAAATGTTGAAGATTTTTGCTTGGTTTTCTATTCGGCAAAAAAGATTGAAATACTTGATAGCGGAAAGGATATTTTAAACTACGTTGTAAAGAGGAAACTTCCTAAAAGTGAATCTCAAAAGAAAAGAAGTAAAGTAAAAAAATATTTCTCACTTGCAGCTCAGGACATATTTAATAATGAGGAAATCAAATCATTTATAGAAAACGGCAACACATTTCACGTCTTTGTCCCATTTTCAATAAAAGGAGAAGTGATAGGAGCAGTTTATCAAAAAATTACTCCGGATGTAAAAAAAATGAAGTCTATAATAAGTTCTTCATTTAATTATACGGGAGCTTGGATTTCTGCAATTATACTTTTTAGTCTGCTGCTAGTTTTTATATTAACAAATTATGTAATAAACGAACGAGATATTGCAAAATCAGAATTATTTGAGCAAAAGGAAAAGCAACTTACACAATTAATTGAAACAAGAAAGGAGGCTAGTTTTGCCAGAAGAATATATCATGCTCAACACAAAGTAGCAAAAATAATCGGATTTGCAAAGGAAGATTTGCTTAAATGTCCGAACAATGAAGAACCTGCTATCAGCATCAGATTAAATAAATATATGAATTTTATAGGCAGAGCAATCTATGAGATGAAAACCATAAATCCTCCGATACACGTAATAAGAAACTTGGCATTTAATACAAATATAAACAGTTTATTGGAATTTCTTGTAAATAACATATTTCGTCGTGTATATAACGAAGGAGATCAATATAAGTTTGAATTACTGTTAGATGAAAACTGTCCGATAGTTCATATTAATGAATATGTTGCTTGGGAAATATTTGAACCAATAATCAATAATGCTATAGACCATAATAAAACAAAAAATATAAAGATTAATATTTCCAGTAAGTTTGAAGTTTCTAAAAATCAAATAGTTGTAATAATAGAAGATGATGGAATGGGCATCAAACAGGAATTTTTAAAAACTAATAAATCAGGATTACAAAAAATATTTAAAGAACATATTTCCACTAAAAATAGTTCGAACAACACTGGTTATGGATGTTATATTGCAAATGAAAATTGCAAACGTTGTGGATGGATATTAACTGCAAATAATACTTCACAAGGTGCAGCTTTTGTAATTAGCATCCCAATAAATAATGGATAATACTAATGGTAAACTCAAAAATTAATATACTAATTGTTGAAGACGAAGACTATGATGTAAAACGAATTCTTAACACTATTAAGCCTTTCAAAAATTGGATGAACGTAAAAAACATAGTCTCGTCAGGGCGTGATGCTTTAAAAAATATTAAGGGAAATTCTGATGATTTTGACGTTGTAATACTTGATTATCAAATATCCGGAGGATTATATGGAGTAGAACTTATTTCTGAAATTAAAAAAATTGATTCATCTCTGCAAGTTATTATTATTACAAAAATGACATTAAATCAAACTGATATTGATTTTGCCTCAGAATTAATCAAAAGCGGAGCATCTTGGTTCGGGACTAAAAATCCCATTGATATTGAAGATTTTATTTATCAACCAACTGATTTTCTATTAGCAATTCAAAATGCTTTTGAAAAAAGACAATTGCAAAAGGAAAAGTCATTATTAATTTATGAACGTGACGCAACTCTTTCAAAGTTGGAAAATAATTTGCAAGATAATTTATTAAAGAAAAAAATTATCGGACAATCAAATGAAATTAATCAGATAAAATTTTTTATATCAAAATATAAAAATGTTAATGCTAATATTTTAATTACCGGAGATTCGGGAACCGGAAAAGAACTTGTCGCAACTCACCTTCATTACTTAAGTAATAACCGATTTGAAAACTTTGTTGTTGTTAATTGTTCGGCAATTCCTGAAACTCTATTTGAAAGTGAATTCTTCGGGTACACAAAAGGAGCATTTACAGACGCTAAGGATGAGAAAATCGGTTTATTTGAACAAGCAAATAATGGCACTTTGTTTTTAGATGAAGTTGGCGATCTATCGTTAAATGCACAAGCAAAGTTGTTGCGGGCTTTGGAAAGCGGAGAAATTGATAAAATCGGACGGAAGAAGAAACATAAGGTTAATGTACGTATTATTTCGGCTACAAATAAAGATTTAACACAATTAGTAAAGCAAAAAAAATTCAGGCAGGATTTTTACTATCGCTTAAATATCTTAAATATTCATATTCCGGCAATACGTGAACGCAAGGACGATATTAAACCGTTAATTGACTATTTCTTAAATAAATATCGTGTAGAATATAATATTTCGGATTTGTCAATCTCTTCAAAAGCAATGGAGTATTTAACTGAGTTTGAATGGTTTGGGAATGTTAGGCAAATAAAGAATCTTGTACTTAGAATGCTTCTTCTGCAGAATGGAGAGATAAATATGGATGTTGTTCGGATGTGTTTATCAGATCAGATTAAAAGAGAATTCGATGAATTAAGCAATATAAAAGTTACAGATAAAAACTTTATTACCCCGTTGAAAGAAGCGGAAAAGAATTTTAGGCTAAAATATATTAGTACGGTGCGGAATTTATTTCCTACGGATTCTGAAGCGGCAAAACGTCTTGGGTTGGCAAAATCAAATTTTCATAGATTGTTAAAAGAACTTAATTTAAAATAGTTATCATTTTTATAACTTAGTTGTCATTTCTAAGCATCCCAAGTAGTTTATGATTGTATTTCTTTAATACAATCCATATGAAAATATATTACAAATCTTTGTTTTTCAATTACTTACGGTTTATTAAACATTTCAAATGAGATTGGCATTTTTATTGTTATATAGAAGTACCGTCCGATAAGGAAATATTCAATTATCGAGTACAACTCAAAATGTTTAAAAATATTTCAACTAAATAAGGAGTAATTATGAGTGTTAAAAGTTACAAGAAGTTACAATTCAAATTTTTGTTCGGGTTATTTCTGTTAATTCCTTTCCTATTATTCGGACAAATGAACGAACAAGGAAAGATTGCCGGAAAAATCGTTGATGCTCAGGGTCCGTTAATCGGAGTGAATATACTGCTTAGCGGAACAACTTTAGGCTCGGCTACCGATTATAATGGAAATTATGAAATAACCAACATTCCAGTCGGTAAATATACGCTTAAAGTCGGATATGTTGGTTATAAATCAGTTTCAACTGATGTAGTTGTAAAAGCAGGGAAAATATTAACAAAGGATTTTGTTTTGCAACAGGACGTTCTGGGGCTTAGTGAAGTTGTAGTAACCGGTGTTACAAATCCTGTTTCAAAAATTCAATCAAGCATATCTATTTCATCACTTAATATGAAAGATATTGAAAAATCCGCACCAAGAAGTACCGCTGAAATATTCCGGACAATCCCAGGAATTCGTTCTGAATCTTCAGGCGGTGATGGAAATGCTAATATTACAGTAAGAGGTGTGCCTATTTCAGCCGGTGGTTCAAAATATTTACAATTACAAGAAGACGGACTTCCATTATTGCAATTTGGCGATATTGCTTTCGCAACATCCGATATGTTTTTAAGAGCTGATCAAACGATTGCAAGAATTGAAGCAATTCGCGGTGGTTCCGCATCAACAATGGCAAGTAATTCACCGGCAGGTATTATTAACTTTATTAGTAAAACCGGTGCTGTAAAAGGAGGTAATGTAAGTATAACCAGAGGTTTAGATTATAAAACACGCAGATTAGATTTTGATTACGGGTCTCCGATTTCAGACAATTTAAGTTTTAATGTAGGTGGATTTGTAAGAAGTGGCGAAGGTCCGAGAACTGCCGGATATACGGGAAATAATGGTGGACAAATTAAGTTAAATCTCACTAATTTATTTGAAGGCGGTTATTTAAGGGTTTACTTTAAATACTTAAATGATCGAGCAATTAGTTATATGCCAATGCCTGTTAAAGTAACCGGTACAAATGATTCCCCTACTTATGAATCAATTCCGGGTTTTGATATTACATCCGGTACTATGCAATCTCCTTATCTAATGGAAAATATAGGACTTGGAGGCAACGGTCAATTACAACGCGGAAAAGTTTCAGATGGAATGCATCCGTTATCAACTTCATTTGGAATTGAATTTGCAAAGGATCTCGGAGACGGATGGCATTTTGAAAACAGGGGACGAATTGCATTAAATTCAGGTCGTTTTATCTCACCTTTCCCTGCAGAAGTCGGAACTGCAGCAAGTTTGGCAGAATCTGTCGCTGATTCGGGGGCAGTGCTTAAGTACACAGACGGAACTCCTTTTGGAAGTGGATATGCAGGCAATGGGCTTGCTTTAAGAATTCATATGTTCGATACTAAATTGAATAATTTCAACAATATAGTTAATGATTTAAAAATTTCAAAAAAATTGGATAATGTTAACTTTACTTTCGGATACTATTTTTCTAAACAAACATTATCAATGTCTTGGATTTGGAATTCTTATTTTACCGAATTAAACGGAACAGACGCGAAATTATTAGATGTATATAAAGCAGATGGAACAAAAATGAGCCAAAACGGACTTTATGCCTATGGTGTTCCTGCTTGGGGGAATTGCTGTCAAAGAAATTATGATGCAAGCTATATGACCGATGCTCCTTATTTTAGCGCAAATTTAGATATCAATAAAGCTTTTAATGTCGATGCCAGTATTCGTTACGATTATGGTCATGTTACCGGTAATTTTGCAGGACCTGTTCAAACAACATTCGATGTTAATAACGACGGTATTATTTCACCTAACGAGCAAAGTGTTTCGGCAATTGATAATGCTAACCCGACTCCTGTTGATTACACATATGATTATGTATCATATTCTGTTGGTGCAAATTATGAAGTTACAAATAATCAGGCAGTATTTGCCCGTTTTAGTCATGGTGGTTCGGCAAAAGCTGATAGATTACTTTTTGCAGGCTTACCTTATACCGGCGGAACTACATTAAATGCAAAGGATTTAATTGACCAAGGTGAATTAGGTTACAAACAATTATTTAGTAATGGCGGTTTGTATGTAACCGGATTTTATGCCAATACTACCGAAGAAGGCGGATTTGAAGCTACAACACAAAAAATAATTAAAAATGATTATCGTGCTTATGGTGTTGAAGTCGAAGGCGCGTATAATGTTGGTGTATTTAATGTGCGTGGAGGTGTTACTTATACAAATGCACAAATTACTTCCGGTGCTAATGACGGAAAAACTCCGAGAAGACAACCTGATTTGATGTTTAGTGTTGTACCTGCCGTTTCGTTTGGGCAAAATTCTGTCGGGTTAAGTTTTATTGGTCAAACTAAGGCATTTACACAGGATGTTAACAAATTGGTTATGCCGGCTTTTGTCGCAGTTAATGCCTTTGTTTTGTTCCAAATAACAAACAATTTTTATGCTTCGGTTAATGGCAATAATATTTTGGATGTTGCCGGTTTTACTGAAAGTGAAAATGGTGATATTGTTGATAACACAGTGAATTATGTTCGCGCCAGACCAATTCCCGGTCGTTCAATAACGCTTACACTCGGATATAATTTATAAAAAATGATAACCATCCCTGTTATACCGCACATTATCAAATTGAAATGTGCGGTATAATAATTTTATTAATGCAGAATTTTCCGGAATAATTTATGCCTGAATTTACCTTACATCCAATTGATTTATCAATTATTGTAGTATATCTCATTTTTGTTGTATGGCTTGGTTTTTATGTTGGTAAAAAACATGAAACTGCTGAGGATTATTTCCTAGCCGGCAGATCAATGACCTGGTTTTTCATAGGTTTGTCTCTATTTGCATCTAATATTTCAAGTACTACTCTTATTGGGTTAGCCGGAGATGCTTACAGTACAGGCATTTCTGTATTTAACTATGAATGGTTTGCAGTTATCATATTGATATTTTTTGCAATTTTCTTTTTACCTAATATACTAAAATCACAAGTTTATACTATGCCCGAATTTTTGGAAAGGCGATTTGATGGGCGGGCTAGAACATATTTTTCCATTTTAACCCTGTTTCTTAACATTGTGGTTGATACAGCGGGAAGTTTATATGCAGGTGCGTTACTCTTAAAACTTGTATTTCCCGGAATTCCCATGTGGGAAACAATAAGTATATTAGCTGTTGTTGCCGGTATTTATACTATTGCCGGCGGATTAGCTGCTGTTATTTATACTGATGCCATTCAAACGTTATTTTTACTTGTCGGGTCAATAGTTATAACTATAACTGCATTCGACAAATTGGGAGGGAGCTGGGATGTAATTACATCAAGTGTAAGTGCAGCGAAACTTAGCTTAATTAGACCTCTTAATGATGCCGGAGTTCCTTGGCTGGGCTTATTTACCGGCTTGCCTATTCTGGGATTTTATTTTTGGTGTACAAATCAATTTATGGTGCAGCGGGTTCTGAGTGCGAAAGATACCAATAATGGTCGGTGGGGAAGTTTATTTGCAGGATTATTAAAATTACCCGAACTGTTTATTATGGTTCTTCCGGGTATAATGGCAATTGCCCTGTATCCTAATTTAAAAAACCCTGATATGGTGTACCCGACACTTATGTTTGACCATCTTCCTACCGGTTTGTTGGGTATTGCACTTGCAGGTTTTATTGCAGCTCTCATGTCCCAAATCGATTCTACATTGAACTCGGCATCAACATTGGTAACAATGGATTTTATACGCCGTTGGAAGCCTAATTTAGATAGCCATCAACTTATGAAAACAGGGCGTTGGGTTACATTTGGATTTATGATATTAGCTGCGCTATGGGCTCCGCAAATCCAAAATTTTGGTTCGTTATTCAAATATCTTCAAAAAGTTCTTTCATATACTGTACCACCTGTAGTCGCAATGTTTTTAATTGGTTTGTTTTTTAAAAGGGCTAATTCTAAAGGGGCTTTTGCTTCATTAACCGGTGGTGTATTTTTTGGGATTTTATTTTTCCTTTCCAATGAAGTCATTGGTTTAACGCATGTCCATTTTCTTTATATAGCACCAATACTCTTTATAATTAGTTCAGCAATCTTGCTTGTTGTTAGTTATAGATCCGAACCTGAAAATGAAGAAAAAATAGCTGCACTTATTTGGACAAGATCTTCTTATGATGAAGAATCATTAGAATTAAAGAATATACCTTGGTATAAAAATTACCGAAAACAGTCGATAGTTCTCGGTATAATAACATTGATATTAGTAATCGTATTTTGGTAAAACACGATTCATTGTTTACAAATATTTCTTTGATTAAGAACATTTAGTATTTTAATATTTTAATATAATAGAAAATGAGAGGCATTCAATGAAAGGTGATGTTATCTTAGTAGAGGAACATCATAAAAGAGCAGCAAGTTTAATTGTGCCCAAAATAATTGATAAAGTTAAAAATAAATCTACTCGATATACAATTAGTGTTGCCGGTGAATCCGGTAGTGGTAAATCGGAAACTGCACAAGCTATGGCTGAACAGTTGCAAAACTATAAAATTAAATCGGTTATACTTGGTCAGGATGATTATTTTCATATTCCCCCGAAATCTAATGATGCAAAAAGAAGGGAAGACCCGGAATGGTTGGGCCCTCACATAGAAGTTGATTTGGATACTTTGGAAAACAATTTAAAGGATGCAGTTGATGGTGTTGAGCAGATAGTGAAACCAATAGTTAATTATCAAAACAATACAATTGAACTAGAAAAAATTAGCTTGTTAGGGATTAAGGTAATTATTGCCGAAGGAACCTATACATCGCTATTAAAAAATGTTGATACTAAAATATTTATTGCACGGAACAGATTAGATACTCTTGAACACAGACTAAAAAGGGATAGAGGAAACGAAGCAAATGATCCTTTTATTGAGCAAGTTTTGATTACAGAGCATAAAATAATTGCCGGACATATACAATTAGCCGATTTTGTAATTACAAAAAATTATGATGTAATTATAAGAAATTAGTTAAACCTATTTTTTTAATTAAATTTTAAGGTACTACCACGAATTTACTGGAACAATACAAGTGAATAAAAAGGAACAAAAGCTTATTCGGTAAAAAAACAACTATTAAAAATTATTAGAGACAAGCAATATAGGATTATTTCAAGCTGTCCGTAGAATATAAAAATAGTTAATTGAACTGCTATCGCAGTTGACAACATTATTAGTGCAATTTACATTGAGGAGT
>CAZXDS010000049.1:0-18151 GCA_964639525.1 uncultured Melioribacteraceae bacterium
TCAGCGGTTCGGGGTCAAAATTAAGATTACAAAAAACAACACGTTAAGAGTATATAAAAAAATATTTCGGCAAAGACCGAATCCGGCTTTCGACTGATTTTCCGATTAAATTTGCCATATTTCTGTAACACAGATTAATAATCTGTGTTACAGAAATTTTGACTCTGAATCACTGCTATTTATTGGAACGGGAAGTATTGTGTATTTAGGAATGTTTATTTCAAAATTTACCGGAGAGAATTTTCTCGATAAAAAGGAGTCCAAAAATACATTTGGCAAACTCTTCCTTTTCACAGTCGGACAAGCTGTTTTGGTTTACTCAATTGCTATTCCTTTTTTTATTGTGGACTATTCTTCCTTACCAATGACAATTGGAATTTGGACATGAATAATGTGGATACCATTTTCGTGGATTATTGAGCATTGGATTGGAATTTTCATTCTGTCTTTAGAACTGTGGTAGTATTTTTACTCCGGTACACATTACCCGAATACAGATTCGTATCTATTCCTTTTGCTATGGTTCTGATTTATATTGTAACTATAATTATTTTGAAAAACAGAAAAAAGATGAATGAAAATGAAGCAATTTAAAATGCCCAAAGCCTCATACACAAACCGGCAACAAAAATTACGCAGTGTAATTATAAAAAATAGGATAATAATATGAAATCACTCAATTACGGCGATGTTTACCTCGTTCCGTCATATTCCGAACTTGAAAGCAGGAGCCATGTGGATTTGTCTGTAAAGCTGTTCAGACACCCTGAATTTCACACTCTCGGCATGCCGGTAATTGCAGCAAATATGAAAACCGTAACCGGTCCGGAAATGGCAGTAAAGCTGTATAATCTGGGAGCAATGGGAATACTGCACAGGTTTCAGCAAACCTTTGATGAATATGTTAATGATTGTCAATTCATTTTATCAAATAAATGTCCTATTGATATTTCTGTCGGCGTGAATGATCTTGAGTTGTTGAAAGCTTTTGAACATGGTGAAAATAAATATTATCTGAGAAGTATCACCATAGACATTGCCCACGGGCATCATATAAAAATGAATCAGCAGATAGCGCGCGTAAGAGACTGGATAGACAAACACAAACTAAGTGAGCAAGTGGATATTATTGCAGGGAATGTGTGCACGGCAGAAGCCACAGAAGATTTGGCTGCGTGGGGAACCGATATTGTAAAAGTTGGTATCGGTCCAGGCTCTGCTTGTACAACACGAATAATGACGGGATACGGAATTCCGCAGTTTTCAGCCGTTATCAACTGTGCCGAAAAGAAAGATGAACTTAATGTTAAAATAATTGCCGATGGAGGAGTTTCCTCTGTGGGAGATATTGCCAAAGCACTCGCTGCAGGAGCCGATGCTATTATGGCGGGAAGTTTGTTTGCCGGAACAAAAGAAAGTCCCGGCCCAAAATTAAGAAGAGGAAATTACCCTAATGAAACATTCTACAAAAGCTATATGGGAAGTGCTTCCTACGAATCAAAACTAAATACGGGAAACAGCGGCAAACACACAGAAGGCGTGAGTATGGAAATTCCCTACAAGGGCGCCGTAAAGTACGCCGTTAAAGATATTCACGACGGATTGTGCAGTGCTTTCAGTTATGCCGGTGCTGCAAATCTGAAAGAATACCACGCCAAAGTTAGATGGACTATTTAATGTGAAAGTCAAAACAAATTTGATTTGCTGTAAACCCGAAAGTTGCAAAAACCACGAAAAATAATATTAAATTAAGCAACTTTTCCTCCCTTAATGTATCTTTAATATAAACGCATACTAATTTGGAAAGAAACAATAAACATATAGTCGAGTTTATGCTGATTTACAATCGGCACAAAACAAAGGTGTACAATTTTACTCTTCAAATGCTTAAAAATAAGGCTGCTGCCGAAGATGTTGTTCAAAATGTGTTTATGAAATTGTACTCAAATTTGGGAAGCATTAAAAATAAAGCAAGCATTCAATTTTGGATATTCAAAACAACACGCAACGAAATTTATTCTGTTTACAGAAAGATGAAAATTAGAAATGAAATCGGTTACGAATTTTCAGAAAATCACTTTTCCCAATTGACGCGAAACCAAGTTGATGAATTATATGAACAAAAAGAATTTAAACAATTAGTAATGAAAAACGTAGAACAACTTCCGCAAGAGCAGAAAGAAGTTTTTTTACTAAAGGAATACGGACAGTTAACTTACAGGGAAATAGCAACTCTATTGAAAATTGATGAAAAACTGGTAAAAAGCAGACTTTACAAAACACGACAAAAATTAATATCTCTGTTATCAAAAGTTTTATAAAAGGTTAAACAATGAACACAAGAATGGAAGAAATAATTAACAAATATTTCGACGGTGAATCTTCGAAAGAGGAAGAAACGTTTATGTTTACACAGCTTTCGTTAGACGAAGATGCCCGCGAGTATTTCAAATCTTTGAGTTTGCTGAAAAACGCGGTAGAAGATACGAAGGAGGCTTTTCCTGAAGAACTTGAGCGAAGCCTTTTGTTATCCTTGCCCAAACCGAATGAAAGCAAATACGATATTCACCGGTATTTTAATCTGCCGGCTGGCATTGCCTACGCTGTTTCCGTAATTTTATTAATCCTCCTTTTTTCGTTCCGCTCTGAATTATCCGGTTACAAGCAGGAACTTAATCAACAAGTTCAGCAAATCAATTACCAAAGCAAAATGATACAACTGCTTTTTAATTCGCTTCCTTCGGCAGTAGTAAGCACAAATATTGAAAATCCAATAATTGTAACACCAAAATCATGAGGTTATTATGAAAACGAAACTATTATTTTTTTCAGTCATTCTTATTTTTCTTTTCGGATGCAGTGAAAAAAAATCGAAAATTGAAATATTAACAAATTTCGATGCAATTTATTTACCTGCATCAGAGGTTTCGGAAACTGCGATTCCTGTAGATTCATCCTTTTATGAGGAGCTTCAAAATGATTTCAAAAACATAGTAGAAAAAATAAAGGATAGAAAAGACTCGGAACCAAAATATTTTGCGTTTGGATACAGATTTTATATTAATGAAAACGGAAAAATTGATAAGGTAAAAACTCTTGAAAAATATTTTTGGAATAGACAAACTACACAACAGGAAAGGACAAAGAGAATAAAAATGCTTGTTTCAAAATTGAAAAAATACAAATTTATTCCGGCTAAAATTTCAGGGCAGAATGTGAAATCACGTTATGATATTGAGTTAGGTGTAATATTTAATAACGGAAAATTAAAAATAAGGAAGAACGGAAAAATCGGTCATTTTGAAGAAAAAAATACGGACAACGATTATTTTGTTGCTGTTGAGCAAATGCCCGCGCCAATCGGCGGTATTGCGGGAATTCAGAAAAGAATTACATATCCTGAAATTGCACGGAAAGCGGGAATACAAGGCAGAGTATTTGTAAAAGCTTTTATCGATGGAAAAGGAAATGTTGTAAAAACTGAAATTCTTAAAGGAATTGGTGCCGGCTGTGATGAGGCTGCGATAAAAGCTGTTGAACAAACTAAATTTGTACCTGGAAGACAGCGAGGGCAAGCGGTAAAAGTGCAGGTTTCAATTCCAATTCTTTTTAGATTAGATGTAACTGATAATAAAACTAAAAAAGATGAAAAGAACTTTTATTTTTGGGTACGGAGTTCGATTAAAATCGATAGTCATAAATTTGCAAAATTAAAAGGACGGATATTTAATACCAAACATGGCATTTTACTTACTCCTGCAAACATAATGTTGGCGGACACAAAATTTGGGGCGGCAACTGATGAAAAAGGGTATTATTTAATTAACAATATAAAACCGGGAAAGTATAGTTTGTTTGTAAGACATAATAAATATGGAAAATCGAAATCAAAAATATTTACGTTCAAAGCAGGTTATGAATATACTATTGATGTAGGGATTAATAAATAGCCAACAATAAATTTTTTTGTTAAAAACGTATTAAAACATTTTTTAGGAAAAGCCATTCAATGAATGGCTTTTTTAATTTTTCGAATGAACATTTACATACTTACAATATCGCTGTAAATAATAAATGCCATAAGCATAAGCAAAATAACCAAACCAACCTGCTGAATTGCCATTTTAATTTTTAGTGAAAGTTCCCGCTTAATAATTCCTTCAATGATAATAATAACCATGTGTCCGCCGTCCAAAACAGGGAAAGGTAAAATATTAATTATCGCCAAACTAAGACTAAGCATAGCCAAGAAGTAAAGAAATGAAATAATACCCGACTCTGCCGATTGTGCGGCATATTTTGCAATTTTTACGGGACCGCCGAATACCTTATTAAATTGAACATCTCCGGAAATTACATTACCGAACATTCCAAACGTTAAAGCGGTATAGCTGCCGATATTTTTAACACCCTCGGTTAAAGAACCAAAAAATCCGTAAGCTTGCATTTTAGATGGACCGATATAAGCACCATCAGCAATACTGATTCCAATTCGTCCTTCCATTCCGGGAGTTACAGTAGTTTTAACAGTATCGGTTCCTCGTAAAAGCATTGCGGAAATTGGAATTTCTTTGTGGCTTACTATAATTTTTACGGCATCATTACCGGATTCAATTTTATTATTATTCAACTGCAGAAAAATATCGCCGGCTAAAAGTCCTGCTTCTTCGGCAGGGGAATTTCTCATTACTTCCGTAACAAATGGCTTGGTATATGCCGATAGAATAAAAAATCCTCGTTCCGCAGCTTTTGAAGTAATTTTAGCGGGAATGGTAATTTTTAACTCTTGATTTTTCCTATTCAATTCAACAATTGATTTTTTACCAACATTTTCAATTAACAAGGATTTTATTATCGAATTCCAATCGGAAATTTTATCTCCGTTAATACTGAGAATATCATCTCCGGTACGGAAACCCGCCTGATACGCGAGAGTGCTGTCCTGAACAATTCCGATTTTTGTGGTTTCTCTAATCAATTGTCCTCTTGAAAAATTGATTCCCCAAAAAATTAAAATTGCCAAAGTAAGATTCATCATCACGCCGGCAGTAATTACAAACAATTTTTGGTAAGTCGGATGTGCTCTAAATTCATAAGGTTCCGGTTTTTTATCGGCAAATTTAGTGTCGAAACTTTCGTCAATCATTCCGGCTATTTTCACATAGCCGCCGAGCGGTAATAAGCTTAATTTATAATCCGTATTTCCCTGCCCGTCAAAATCCTTTGGTAAATCACCGTAAGTAAATCCCGTAATTTTGTTCCAGCCGAAAAGTCTTTTGCCAAAGCCGATTGAAAATGCGTCCACACGCATTTTACAAATTTTAGCAGCGGCAAAATGTCCGAACTCGTGAACAAATACGAGAATGCCGATTGTGAGAACAAAATAAAAAATATAATCCATCAATAATCCTATTATTATTATCGTAACTTAATTTAATAACTTTCTTGTTGCCGCATCACACTCAAAAATTGTATCCAAATTTGGTGATGCGTGGTTTTCAATTTTATTTAACGCGGTTTCAATCAAATCAGGGATTTGAATGAACGAAATTTCTTTATTTAAAAATTTTGCGACTGCAATTTCATTTGCCGCATTTAATATACAAGGAGAAATTCCACCAACCTTAATGGAATCAAAAGCCAATTCAAGACATTTGTATTTTTGCATATCGGGCTCAAAAAAAGTGAGCTGCTTAATTTTCGGGAAATTAGTTTGGACAAAGGAATTGTTAAATCGTTCCGGATAAGACAGCGCATACTGAATTGGAAGACGCATATCCGGAGTACCAATCTGAGCTTTTATAGAACCGTCAACAAATTGCACAAACGAATGAATGATTGATTGAGGTTGAATTACCACATCAATTTGTTCAACATCAAACCCGAAAAGCCAGTAAGCCTCCATAACTTCCAAGCCTTTGTTCATCATGGTTGCGGAATCGATTGTAACTTTATTTCCCATTTTCCAGTTTGGATGATTTAGTGCCTGTTCAACTGAAACATTTGCAAGTTTTTCAACGGACATATTTAAAAACGGTCCGCCTGATGCAGTTATGATAAGTTTATCAACTTCAGAATTTTGTTCGCCAACGAGACATTGAAAAATTGCACTGTGCTCCGAGTCAACGGGAATAAGTTCGGCAGAATATTTTTTTGTAAGCGAAGTAATAATCTCTCCGGCTACAACGAGAGTTTCTTTGTTTGCCAAAGCAATTCGCTTGCCTCGTTTTATTCCCTCTATTGTTGGTTCTAGTCCTGCAAATCCAACTAAAGCAGAAACTAGGATATCATAATCAAAGCTGCGTGTAACGTCAATTAATCCTGTTTCCCCGATTAAAATTTTTCCGGTAAAATCAATCAAATTACTTAGAGCATCTGCTTTTTCTTTTGAACCAACAACAACAGCTTCGGGATTAAATTCCCGTATTTGTTTTGCAAGCAGGTGAACATTATTATTTGCAGTTAAAACGGCAACAGAAAATATTTCCGGAAAACGTCTTAACACATCCAATGTATTGGTCCCGATTGATCCTGTGGAACCGAGCAGTAATATTTTTTTCTTAATTGGCATAAATTACAATCAAAACATTCTAATTAATATTGTTACAATTTTAAGTGAAATAAAACTTAGTAATATACAAAATTATGGTTTCGTATGGTTAGAAAATATTTTCGGTAAAAAATTTTTAATAATACAGGGGTTTTGAATTTTAGTTTATAAAACAACCATGATTCAATAAAGAGACACAGGAGAATGATTATTAAAAATATTGTTATTCCGGTATTTATTTAGCCGGAATCAATAAGTGCGTTTTGTAGAGCAAACTTTCCAGTTTGCTCGTATAGTATTTTTGAAATAACGTTGGTAAAGAAAACAAAGCAGCAATCAAAAAAAACAACTTATTCCTGCTTTTATTTTGAAAAAATTGATTTTCCGCTTTTGTCTGTTAAAGTAATCATTCCGCCCTCGTCTTCGGCAGTTCCTAAGTAGCAAGTTACTTGTCCTGCGTCATTATAAAACCTCATATACGAATTACCAATGAAACTATCCTGACTTCCATTTTGGTCAAATGTTTTCATTATTCCATTGTTACTGCCACTTGTTCCAAAATATCCGGTTACTTTTGATTTGGTGTTAAATGTGTATAAAAATCCTTTTCCTAGTTCAGTAGATATTTTTTTTCCTTTATAAAAAGTTCTAACCAATCCGGTATTATCCTTCGCCGTACCAACAAAAGCCATTGGTTTTTCATTTTTGTCAAGGATGAGAAATTGTCCGTTTCCACTTTCATTAGTTCCCAAAGCTCCGGTTATTTTCCCTGCGGAATTAAATACTTTTATAACACCGCCGCTATTACTTGCTGATAACTCGATCGCGCCGTTACCGTTATCGTCTGTAATAATAATTGTTTTTGCTTTAATTGTATTTTCCTCCATCGGACTTTTACTGTTGCCGAAAAATGAAAAAGCCAAAAGAACGGTAAGCATTCCGATAATTAACGACTTGATATCAAGTTTTTGAAAATTTTGATTTTTCATATTTCCTCCAAATGGGTAAAAATTTATTGATAAAATAACTCAAATTACAATTATAAATGTTCAAAAAATAATTTAATAAATAATAAAATATTCTTTTGCCTGTTTATAAACGGTAGAAATTATAACCTTGAAAACCGCTATTGTGGGAATTGCAAGAAGCATTCCCCAAAAGCCTGCTATTATCGATCCGCCGGTTACACCAATTACAACAACTAACGGATGCAGATTTACCGCTTTGCCCAGGACGAGAGGCTGGAAAATCGAGTTATCCAATAGTTGAGCTGCAAAGACAACTATTAAAACGCCAACAATTGGATTATCAGGCATAAATGGAATTAACGGATTTATACCTTCAACAATCATTGCATAAATAACACCTGCACCAAGACCAATAATAGGTCCCAAAAAAGGAATGGCATTTGAAATTCCCGCGATTATTCCAATTAATATGGCAGCCTGCAATTTAAACCCGACAATCACCAAACCGATAAAAATTACAATTCCAACAAGCGATGATTGTAGTAACGTTCCACGCAAATAATTTCCAATTGCGTCATCAACTTTGGCAATTGTAGTAAAAGTCATTTCAAAATATCGATTGGGAATTATATTTATTAAAAATTTTTTAATTTCCCCTTCGTCTATTAAAACAAAAATGAAAACAAACGGCATAATTATCCATTTTGAAATGGCATTAAAGAAAAGAGCAATTTTTGAGTTTGACTTAAAAGTAGGCGTTAACGGAATAATCGATGTATCTTCATCGTTCTTGCTTGCAATAAGAACATTTTGTTTGAACGGAATTTTTTTGTTTTCTTTGTAAAAATAAATAATTCTTTTTGCAACTTGTGAGCTGTCTATCAATGAAAGGAATTCATCCTCTTCTTTAGAATCAAGCATTAAAAACAAATTTATGCTTTCCATTGGCGGAAGCAATTCATCGCCTACAATTTCATCAATTATATTTCCCTTAGTATTAAAATTTTTTTTCCCAAGAAATGCCAAAAAGCTTTGATTTAACTTGTATTGTATCTGAACCCGCAATTCAAGAGTTTGCTTCTCGGTAGGTATTACAGAAGCTATTCGCTGCCCAATCACAAAAATTAAAAACCCGAAAACACCAAGTAAAATAATTATGGCTGCCGATTTTGGAATTCCCAGCCGCCTTAAATAATTTACTCCCGGTTTTGAAATGTATGCTGCAAGGGTACCCATAAGAATCGGGAGCATCAATGCACGCAAGGCAATAAATAAATATCCAAACAGAAGCAGGAGAAACACGAAAAGAAAAAAATAAAAAATTCGGGATCTTGTAATTCGTTCAGGATCTTTCATTTAGTTTATCCTTTAGCTTTTGAATTTCATTTTCTTTTTCAAGCAATTGACCATTTGTTGCTTTAAGTCGTAAGCCGGTAATAATAGCAAGTCGTTTCATTATTTTTCCGCCAAGCTCGGGATGCGATTCGAGAAGGTTATTTAAATCTTCGCGAAATATTGCAATTGTTGTTGTAGGGCGACTTACCAAAGCAGTAGCGGAACGAGGTGAATTATCAAGTAGAGCAAGCTCGCCGAAAAATTCTCCGTTTTTTAGAATAGCAAGATCAACATAATCACCGGAATCAATTTTTCTTACAATCTTTATTTCACCTTCTTTAATTATGAACATTGCCGCTCCCGGTTGCCCGGTTTCAAAAATAAGCTCTCCTATTTCAAATGATCTTTCGTAAGCATATTTTGAAATAATCTTTAGCTCTCGTTTTTTTAAGGTTTGCAGCATTGGAATATTGCCAAGCATTTCAACAATTGATTCCTCTGTACTTTTAAAATATTTTGAATAGAAATCTCCCCAAAGAGGATGCAAGGATTTTTTGTTTTTATCGGTCATAATTTCAAAAGTTTATTTTAAGAAAATTGATGATATAAAACTTATAAACTTACTTTCCCAAGTCCAACAATAAATTTAATTATTTAGAACCGAAAGAGCATTTTTTACAACATCCTCAATCGAAGCGGACGAATTTACCGACAACGCTTTGCGAACAGCACTTTCAGCAGTTTTTGCATTGTAGCCAAGACTCGTTAACGCTGCAACAGCATCACTTCGCACACTATATGGGGCTTGTGAATCAGAGTCAATGCTCTCCGTTATTGCATCTACTTTATCACGTAGTTCAATAATTAAACGTTCGGCGGTTTTTTTGCCAACACCGGGAACAGCAATCATACGGGAAGCATTTGCCGATTTTATTGCTTCACGCAGTTCACTAATTTGAATTCCCGAGAGAATACCCTGCGCCAATTTAGGTCCGATGCCGCTGATACTGATTAGCAATGTAAACATTTCTTTCTCAGCCAACGCAGAAAAGCCATATAGTGTTAGTGCATTTTCTTGAACATTCAAATATGTCAGCAATGAAATTTTTGATTTTTCTTCGGGAAGTTTTTCAAATGTTGTTAATGAAATATTTATTACATACCCAACACCATGAACATCAAGTAAAACTTGTGTGGGTTTTTTCGAAATTATTTTTCCTGTTAAATAGCCAATCATTTTATTGCTTATAAAGTAAGTTATTAAATGTTTATTCCAATATTATCCAATTATTCTGTCCGGATTTTCCTTAATAAAGTTTTTCCAATTACCTGTTTTAAAAGTCGGCGAAGTTGACTTAAATGCGTGGCAGGCTGCAATTGCAAGTCCATCGCTTTCATCAAATTTCATTTTCTCGTCGTTAATTAACATTAACTTTCTAATCATAAATTGAACTTGTTCTTTAGATGCGCCGCCTTTACCTACAATAGCTTTTTTAACTTCTCTCGGAGAATACTCGCCATAAGGCAAGTTATTGTGAACGGCAGCCAACAAAGACACTCCGCGTGCGTAACCTATTTTCATTGCCGATTGGATATTCTTTCCATAAAAAGCCGTTTCAATGGAAAACTCATCCGGTTTATATATTTTAATCAATTTATCTAATTCATCATAAATAGTACTCAGTCGAATTGCCATATTCTGTGTTTTATCGGGAACTATTACACCGGATTTTATTCTTACTAATTGACTGTTGTTATATTCAACAATACCAAACCCGGTAATTATTGTCCCCGGGTCAACGCCGAGTATTTTCATTTGTTATTTAACATTTATGATTTAAATAATAATATTTATAATGATTAAGTTAGTTGGTCTTAACTACAAATCGGTAAAATCGGCATTTGTAAATACATTTTGAACATCATCATTATCTTCAATAGCATCAATAAGCTTTTCAAGTTTTTCAGCATTTTCTCCTGTAACTTCCACCATATTTTTGGCAATCCATTGAAGAGAAGCATTTTCCGCTTTAACACCAAGCGACTCCAATGCTTTTCTCACTTGTTCAAAATTTTCCATTGATGTTGTTACTTCAAAAAAATCTTCTTCGGTTTGTAAATCATCGGCGCCTGCCTCAAGAATGATTTCAAAAATTTCATCTTCGGTTTTACCTTGTGTAGGTAATGTAATAACACCTTTTCTATCGAACATCCAAGCAACCGAACCTGTTTCACCAAGGGTTCCGCCGTGTTTACTTAAAATATGCCGAACTTCTGCCACAGTTCTGTTTTTGTTATCAGTAACGCATTCAATGTATAATGCCACTCCGCCGGGACCGTAACCTTCGTAATTAAGTTCAACATATTGAACGTTGTCCAATTCACCGGTGGCTTTTTTAATTGCTCTTTCAATAGTATCCATAGGCATATTTGCAGATTTAGCGTTATCTACTGCAAGCCGCAATCTCGGATTTCCGTTTATATCACCTCCACCTTCCCTTGCACCTATTGTAATTTCTTTAATAAGTTTAGTAAATGCCTTTCCTCTTTTAGCATCGATTGCTGCTTTTTTTCTTTTAATAGTTGCCCATTTTGAATGACCCGACATTGGAATTCCCTTATTTTTTATTTATTAATTTTCTAAAACTCTGATATCTTTTAAGCGAAACTGCGGAAAAATTTTTCCTCCCCTCGAAATTTGCTCAATTGTGTAAACAATGTCCAATAAACTATTTTTGTAATCAATTAAATTAACAAATTCTCCTAGATTAAACCCAATAGAATCGAAAACTTTATCGTTGCCGTTTTGACGGAGTGTTGCGATCATGTGATTTTTACCGACAATTCTCGGTGGTGCCGAGAGACTAACACTTCGTGATAAAAACACAGGTCGCATATTTCCGGGACCGTATGGAGAAAACTGATCCAATATTCTTATAAATTTAGGAGTTATTTCAGAAAAACTTATTTCCGCATTTATTTTTATTTCGGGAAGTATAAGCTCACTGTTTAATCTTTCTTTTAATGATTCGTTAAATCGCTTTCTAAATATATCTACGTTTTCAATTTTCAAAGCTAATCCTGCCGCAGCTTTGTGTCCGCCAAATTGAATCAGTAAATCCTTACATGCTTCAATTGAAGAATAAATATCGAAACCCGGAATACTTCGGGCAGAGCCTTTTGCAACACCGTCAATAGTTGTCAGCATAACTGCAGGTCGGTGATATTTTTCAACCATTCGCGAAGCCACAATTCCAATTACTCCCGGGTGCCAACTTTCATTGTGCAAAACAATTCCCATGTCATTATCAATATCAACTTTTTCGTGAAGCAGCTCAATGGCATGAGAAAATGTCATTTCATCAATTTTACGGCGAGCTATATTTTCTTTCTCCAAAATTGCTGCCGTTCTTTCCGCTTCTACTTTTGTTTTGGCAGTAAACAAATCAACCGCCCGCATAGCATCGCCCATTCGTCCTACAGCATTTATTCTTGGTGCAAGAGTAAAAACAATTCTACCTGCTGATAAATTTCCAGGTTCCATTCTTGCTATTTTTATTAAAGCTCTTATTCCCGGTCGAGGATTTGAATTTATCAGTTCAATTCCACGTTTAACCAAAATACGGTTTTCGTCAAGCAGCGGAACAATATCTGCCGCAGCAGCAAGTGCCACAAGATCAAGATATTGAAAAACATCCTCCGAGCGTCCTATTCTATCGGCAACAGCTCTTGCAAGTTTGAAAGCAACCCCCGCACCCGAGAGATATTTGAAGGGATAACTGCATCCCGGTTTAATCGGATCAAGTACAGCATACGCATCCGGTATTTTTTCTTTTGGTTGATGATGATCGCAAATAATTGTATCAATATTGAATTGGCTCGCATATTCAACTTCCCTAACGGCAGTAATTCCGCAATCGACAGAAATTAAAAGATTTATATTCCTTTCTCTAAATAAATCAATGCTTTCAACTGATATTCCGTAACCTTCATCCAATCTGTTGGGAATATAAACTTCAACATTTGCACCCAATTCCTTCAAAAACATATAAAGCAAAGATGCCGAACAAGTGCCGTCAACATCGTAATCGCCGTAAACACAAATCCGTTCGTTGTTAGTAACCGATTCAATTACACGCAGCGCAGCTTTTTCCATACCGTCCATCAAATACGGGTCGTGTATGTCTTCAATTGATGGGCGGAAAAAAGTTTTTGCTTCAAAAAAAGTAGTGATGTTTCTCTGTATTAACAGCTTCGCGAGAACGCTTGAAATGGTTAAACTGTCGGCAAGTGCAAGAATTGCCTTTTCATCGGGGGACTCGAGGATTTTCCAACGCTTTTTCTGCATATTACGAATTTTAAAATCAGTCGATAATTCAAGACTATAAGCCGAATTTTGTATTCCTGCATCCGACAAAGCGGAGCCGAAAGGCAATTATTTATCTACGCCGACTATTACTAACCGGCTTTAGCAACCTACCCGAAAGTTTGTCAAAGCGAACAACTTTGTCCCTAAAGTAGAGAAGCTTTCTACGTGATCTTGCTCCAGGTGGGGTTTACCTTGATTCTGACAAAGTCAGAACTTCCAAATTGGAACCTTCTGCATTACTACAAAAGCGGTAGGCTCTTACCCTGCCTTTTCACCTTTATCCGGCATAAGCCGGAAAGTATATTTTCTGCGGCACTTGCCGTAACTAATGGCTTGCGCCAATTTAGTCCCCGGGTGTTACCCGGCACCTTGTTCTGCGGAGTTCGGACTTTCCTCTATTCCATAAATAATTTATGGAGCAGCAATTGCCCATCTTGAATCATCAACCGTTTTATACCTTATTTTTTATTTATTATATTCTTAATCGAAAATAATATACAAAATTTGTAAATTTAATTCATAAAAATTTAGGAAAAACTATGATTATATTGAAAAAAAATCCATCATTTCTTTTCGTGCTGATATTTACAGTTTCAAGTTTTGTATCAGCCCAACAATCAACAGTTGTGCACCCCGCATGGTCAAAAAACGTTGGCATTTATGAAGTAAATATTAGGCAATACACTCCCAAAGGAACTTTTAGTGCATTTGAAAAACACTTGCCTCAACTAAAAGAACTTGGTGTCGGCATACTTTGGCTAATGCCGATAAACCCAATCGGTATTAAAAATAGAAAAGGGAAATTGGGTAGTTACTATTCTGTGAAAAATTATAAAAAAGTTAATCCTGAATTCGGCAGTTTAAAAGATTTCAAATTGCTCGTAAAAGAAATCCATAAAAAGGGAATGCACATTATAATTGATTGGGTTGCAAATCACACTGCTTGGGATAATGTTTGGGTAAAGGAGCATCCCGAATTTTATACAATAAACGAAGACTGCAATTTTGTTCCACCGGTTGCGGATTGGAGTGATGTTATTGATTTAAATTACAACAATAAATTACTGTGGAAATATATGGTTGATGCAATGAAATATTGGTTGACCGAAGCAGATATTGACGGTTTTCGCTGTGATGTGGCGGCGATGGTTCCAACTGAATTTTGGAATTATGCACGTAAAGAATTAAATAAAATCAAACCCGTTTTTATGCTCGCCGAAGCAAGCGAACCGGAATTGCAAGTGCATGCTTTTGACATGACATATAATTGGCAGCTTAAAGATTTGATGAATAGAATTGCAAAGGGAAGAAAAGATGCCTTCGATATTATTGATTACTATGCCAATGAAAAAAGGGAATATTCTTCAAACGATTATAGAATGACCTTTACAACAAACCACGATGAAAACACTTGGAACGGTACGGTTTATGAAAGATTGGGAAACGGCGCAGAATGTTTTTCTGTCTTAACCTTTCTGCTGCCGGGAATGCCGCTGCTCTATTCCGGGCAGGAATACGGTTTGAACAAGAGACTAAGTTTTTTCGGCAAAGATACAATTGAGATAAAAAAGGGGAAATTGTTTTCCTTATACTCTCAGCTTTACAAATTTAAAAGTGAGAATGTCGCTTTATGGAATGGATTAAACGGAGGTAAAATTAAATTTATTAAGACTGATAATCCTAAAAATGTTCTGGTTTTTTCAAGAGAAAAAGGAGACAATAAAATCATTTCTATTTTTAATTTATCGGAAAAGGAAACACACGTAAAAATTGACAATAAAAATATATGCGGAAATTACATTGAAATATTTACAGATAAACAAGTTAAACTATTTAACTTGTTTGAGCTAAAATTGAAACCGTGGCAATATCTTGTGATGCAGAAAAAAAGCGAATAAAATTCCATTTTTGAAAAATAATCTTTTGAAAAAAAAACTAATAGTAATATATTTGCGGTGCATCCTTAGCTCAGTTGGTAGAGCATCTGACTCTTAATCAGCAGGTCGCCGGTTCGAACCCGGCAGGGTGTACCGGAAAAGCTCGATTTTGTAATGAAATCGGGCTTTTTATTTTTAAAGATTTTTAAAAACCCTCTGATTAATAGCATTTTGGTATGTACTTTTGTATGTACTTAAGATAAATAAGTCTTATTAAAAACACTACATAAAGAAAATACGCAAAGAACTATTTAAAATGAGAAAAGCCAACAAGGAAAAGTTAGGGAGTTTACGCCCTTAAAACCTTATCAGCTTTCTCAAAAAATTTTTTATTTTCCGTAAACTGTAACTTTATTTTTTACAAAGATACTGAATACTTAATTTTTTAAACAAATAAATTTGCCATTGTTTTTTTCGCTTGATAAAATTTCCGCATAATTGGAATGTTTTTATTTTGTTTATCCGTCTTTAATTTCGCTGTATGTTAGTATTTTACAATAACTTAACGAAACGTACTATATATACTTCAAAAATTTTACGTTTCCTGCGTCTCTTACAGATTCTGAATTAAAAAACCTATAAAGTACCTTTTTTTATATTGTTCGATTATAGCGTATAAACATACTTTCTTATTTTTTTGCTCTCACCCTCTTCTTAATATTAAATATATATATTAAGAATATAAGCTGAAAACAAAACATTTATCGGTTTTGACTTTAAGAAAAATCTCCTTAAAGTTAGAATTGATTATTTAACCTTTAACTGTTTAATAATTTATAAACTTTAGATTTTGCTTTCCCATTACTGCTTAGCTGTGTTCCTTCAGCAATTAAATCTTTTTCGGTTATGTTCAATACAACTTCATCCAGCTGTTTAGCTTTCGGTTTGGTAAGGTTCAAGAGCATACTCCGTTTGATAGTTTCTTGCTCATTGCGATTTAGTAATCTCAATACCTTGTCCTCTATCTGTGTAAACTCTGTTTGTGTAAGCTCTTTGCTCAATAATAATTCAACATTCCTTTTGTAATAATCGGTCAAAGCTATACTGTCCTTGATATCATCCAGCTCAATCACAATCCGGTTATGAGTTAGGCAGATAATCATTGCAAACTTAAGAGAGTAGATAAGCAGCCTTGATTTAAAGGACAGCTCGTTCTCATTTTCGGATTTAAGTAATTCCTTAAAAGCCTCCTTGTCATAGTTTATATGATAGGATTCCGCTTCTTTTGTAATTTCTATTTCAATAGGTTCAAGTTGTGATAACCTTTCGTAAATTTCCGCCGCATTAAAATTGTTTTCCGTACGTGCAGTAAGGTTTTTTAATTCGAGCAATGCCAAATATTCCTTCGTTGGTTTGTTGCGTATTGCATATATAAACCTTGCGAAGAATCCGGAAGTAAGGTCAGACTCGGTACTATTTTCTATTAACCAGCTAATTGTTGAAGCACCAAGTGCGCTTAAATAAGGTCTATGTAGGTATGTAGAACCTTTAATTATTTTACTCACTTCATACTTCTTGGTACGTTATAGATGTTTGTAAAGAACATTTTGGAATCACCGGAGTAACCTCTGTTCATTCCGGCAAGCCAGTCCCCAAGCTCGTTATGCACCAATAAACCACGCGTCGAATTTGACAGAATGTCGGTTAATGCTTCAATTGTACTATCTTGAGGAAACATCAAATAATTTCGTTTTTGGTATTTCCAAATTATAATCAGTTTCTTTGTTCTTTTTGTTTTGCTTTACTTGGTATTAATTTCCCATAAAAATAAAGCTTAATCACAAAGCCCAGCGATTCAGAGTCAAAATTTCTGTAACACAGATTATTAATCTGTGTTACAGAAATATGGCAAATTTAATCGGAAAATCAGTCGAAAGCCGGATTCGGTCTTTGCCGAAATATTTTTTAATATACTCTTAACGTGTTGTTTTTTGTAATCTTAATTTTGACCCCGAACCGCTGACAAAGCCCCTAATCTTTTGTCAACGCAAAAATTAGATTTTAACGGGAATGATTATTTTGGACATTACAATAATCGTGATACCGTAAAGGCATTGATAGACATTGTAAATCGTTCGTTTAAACTTCGCGAATATACGGACAAAGAATATACAAAGAAAAAAGTATATTACTTATAGGATATTAAAAGATGCATTGCCCCGTGCGAAGTAAGCAAAAGGAATAATGAAAACTATAAGTTGGAAATTGAAAAAGCGTATGATTTTCTTGAAGGAAACACTCCGCCTGCAATTAACAAAGCTAATGTGCTGCTTGAAATAACCGAAGGCGTTAGAAAAGATTATCTTCTTTTTAACGAAGGACAAGTTTTTATTAAAGTTTTTCGCTCGACAAGACCGACCGATTTGTTGAAGCTCTCTTGGATTTTTATGAAAATACTAGAACACTTTTTACAGGGTTAAATCAAAGAGATTTGGAACAAATAAAAATCACACTCGGTTGTCTTGTAAAAAACAGAAATTCTGTAAAAGTCTATTATTTGAAAGATTATGAAACAATACGAGATTTGGAGCTTGAAGTCGGACTTTAAGAATTTTTAAATTTCCCATAAATATTTAAACCTTCGAGGTTGCTGATTTTTAACCTCGAAGGTTATTTTTTTATTTGATACTATTTAAGAAGGATTAACTTCTTTACTTCACTAAACCTTCCAGAAGTAATTCTGTAGAAATATATTCCGCTCGTAAGATTGTTTCCATTAAAAACTACACTATACTCGCCGGGACCTTTTACCTCGTTAACCAAAACCATTATTTCTCTACCAAGCATATCATAAACACTGAGTTTAACAAAACCACTCTTTGGAATATCATATTGAATTATCGAAGAGGGATTAAATGGATTCGGAAAATTTTGTTTTAATTGGTAATTTTTCGGCAGTGTTTTGCCGAATTTATCCTCGTCAACGGAGACGAGAGAATCACAATCACCTGCATTGCTCAAACAAATATTGTCGAACCCAAATCGTTCAGCC
>CAZXDS010000050.1:0-18054 GCA_964639525.1 uncultured Melioribacteraceae bacterium
ACAAAGAAAGGTAAATATCGGAAATATGAATAATGCCTTATGTTAGTGCCATTACTCTGAAGCGGGGCGGAGGTACGAAGGGGAGCTTCAGAGGGATTTTCGAAAAAAAATTATTAACTTTATTTTTCACCATTTACACGGAGACAGACATGGAACGAACAAATGAAATGATTGAGCAACTAAAAGCTGATCTTTCTGGTGCAACAACTTATAGAGACTTAATGGGTAAAGATGGGGCAATTAAAAATCTACTTGCCAAATCAATCGAACAAATGCTCGATAGCGAACTAACCGAACATCTCGGTTATCCGAGGCATTCACCAGCTGGTAATAACAGCGGCAACAATAGAAACGGTAAAACTAGAAAAAGACTTAAGAACGATAATGGAGAAATTGAAGATGAAATTATTTCAATGTACGCCAAAGGTATGACTACACGTGATATACAATCGCACGTAACCGAACTATACGGTATTGATATTAGTCCAACACTTGTTTCAAACATAACTAACAAGCTGATTGATTTAGCAGAAGGGTGGCATTCCGGACCACTTGAAAAAGTTTATCCAATAATTTTTCTTGATGCAATTCATTAGAAGATAAGGGACGAAGACACCAGAAAGGTAGTCTCAAAGGCTGCATCACTTGTTTGGCGATAGATTACTGAATGACATAAGGGGATTTACTCGGGCTATGGGTCTCAGAGACTGAGGGAGCTAATTTCTGGCTTGCTGTTCTAACAGAGCTAAAAAACCGTGGAGTTGAAGATATTTTCATAGCTTGTATTGATGGATTAAAAGGATTCCCCGAAACAATAAATTCAGTGTTCCCTAAAACTGAAATCCAGTTATGTGTTATTCACCAGATAAGAAATACGCTAAGATATATTGCTTCTAAAGACCGCTGCTGAGGACTACCAAAAGATTGGTTCCAAATCCGGTAAAACAATGGGTAAAAAAAATACTTCTAAAATAGCACTGTTTTTCTTGCCCTCCTATTCTCCGGAAAGAAATCATGCTGAGTATCTGAATTGTGACCTAAAATATGGTTTGTCTCAAAAAGTGATGCAAAAAAATGACGAGCAACTTAAAAAAAATGTGCAATCACACATGAAACTTTTGCAAAGAAAACCAGATAGAGTAATTAAATATTTCAAACACCAAAGTATAAAATATGCTGCTTAATAATTTCCTAATTGATATAACCCAGGTTAATAGGTATGAATGTTTGGGTAACATGAGTTAATAAATCATTCTACGCTACCAATAAATTTTAATTCCTCAATAGCTTTTTCCATTTTCAAAAGTTTTTCTTTTTGTTCAATGGACAAAGGCGGAGCTACCCTTTGTTTGCAATTGTTAATCACACACTTTTCGCACGTGTCGTTCACAACCATCTCAGAAATTGCGGAATCGTTCCAAAACTTAATTCGTTTCTTTAGTTTTTCATCAATGAAAAAGCCAAGTGTTACGCTTGTCATTTTTCCGGTTAAAAATTTACTTGGTTTTGCAACTGAAACACACAAAAATTTATCATTTGATTCATGAAATTTTGAGCGCAAAATACCAGGAACAAAATTGTTAAAATTAGAAGTTTTTGAAATTTTTTGTTCAAGATTGTTTAGCACGTCTATTGAAATCCATCGTCTGCAATAATGTTCGTTAGTTTGGTATCCACCCGGACTTCTCTCAATGTTTAATCTGACTTCTTTTGAAAGTTGAAAACTATCTGAAGCAATATCTTTGTTAAATTTTAGAAAGAAAAATTTATGTAGATTAAAATACTTGCTGGCAAGGTTTGTCAAACGCTGAAAAAACATTTCCGGAGATGCGGTATATTTATCAAGAAGTTTTAAAAGATACTCTGCTTGCCATTTTGTTTTTGAAAATAATTTGTTTGTATCAGCAATAAATAATTGTTTCGGTAACTTTAACGCAGTTGAAAAGTAAGAGGCGTTAAAATTGTTTAACAGCTGATCAAAAGTATCTAATTTATAGTTAGAGTAAGAATAACTGCGATCTTCCATTCCCAAGAAATTGTAAGCCAATTCTTTTCCAATAATAAATGATTTTTGTGACTGGGACAAATTATTATTTAAGAATAATATGTTTGGTTTTCCCGTTTGCACAGTTGCACGTAATTCTCTTAGAGCACTAAAATTGCTCAATGATGTTTCATCAACTTTATAGTTAAATCCTGTAACTAATATGTTTTTTAACCTTTTATAAGAAATGGGAGTAGATGCGGGGACTTTATATTTTTTTGTGAATTCCTCAACTTTATTCTCAATATCCTCAAAATAATTATTGTTAAGTTCCTTATATATTCTAAGTGCCGTTCTACTAAAAGCACTTCGGCTCATTTCCGAACTTTTTGCCAATTCAATAAGCGTTGCAACCAATGCACTTAACTGCATTGGTGCGTTTGACATAAGTACAATCAACTTGTTAATGTCGATTCCGTAATGGTCCAGAGGAAGTTGTTCCAAAATATTCGATTCCAGTAATTCGCCAATCGGAGATAAATACTTTGTTAATTTTATGGAAACAAGACTATCATACGAAACATTCAAGGCTTCGGAAAGTGATGCTATTTTATCTGTTTTGGGATATTTTTTCCCGCTTTCAATTTCATTTAAGTACGAAATTGACATGCTGCTGAGAGAAGCAAGCTCTGATAAAGACAGACCTTTATTTTGTCTAATCTGCTTTAACTTAAGTCCAAATATGATTTTAATTGCATTTTTTTTAAGTTTCAAATCGTTGCCTCTCGCACATAATTTTTATTCTTGCTTAGAAATATAATAAAAAAGTAATTTAGCTGACAGCTTATTTTCTTTATTAGCGAAATTTCGCTTGACAAATAAATACAAAGTAGATATTTTAGATATTATAATTTTCATCTATTAACCACAGGGTGTCAAGATGGCGAATACAACGCTTGAAGTAAAAAGAATAATAGATCTAATTCCTTACCAAATAGCAACCTTCCCACGAGAAGATGCACTTTGCGATAAAAAAGATGGCAAATGGCAAAAGTTTAGTTCCGTTGAAATTCAAAAAAATGTTGATGATTTTAGTCTCGGACTTTTAAAAATGGGTTTTGACAAAGGCGATAAATTTGCCATTATTTCTGCAAATCGAACCGAATGGACTTTTACTGATCTTGGTATATTACAGATTGGCGGCAATGACATTCCGATTTACCCTAATATGAGCGAAGATCAATATGAATACATTTTTAACGATGCTGAAGTAAAACTCGTTTTTGTAGGCGACAAAGATTTATATGATAAAGTAATGAGAGTCATTCCCAAAACCCCTTCCGTACAGGATGTATATTCATTTGATAAAATTAAGGGAGTTAAACATTGGTCCGAAATATCCGAAGTTGCCGATTATTCTTTGGAAAGCAAACTGCATGAAATTGAAGACTCTATAGATGAAATGGATTTGGCTACAATTATTTACACTTCGGGAACAACAGGAGTTCCCAAAGGAGTTATGCTGTGTCACAAAAATATTATCAGCAATGTAAAATCCTTAGCTCAAATTATTCCTATTCGTAAAGAAGATACAATGATAAGTTTTTTGCCTATCTGCCACATCTTTGAAAGAACTGCTGTTTATTACTATCTAAGTCTTGGCGGTGCAACTTATTTTGCAGAGAGCATAGACAAAATAGGTGATAATCTTAAAGAAATTAAGCCTAATTATTTCACAACAGTACCAAGATTATTAGAAAAAATTTATGAAAAAATAATGGATAAAGGGCGTGATCTTAGCCCTGCAAAAAAAGCAATATTTGGATGGGCTGTAAATCTTGGAAATCATTATAATCCTAAAGGAGAGAATAATTGGTTCTATAAATTACGCTTAATTTTTGCACGTAAATTGGTTTTCAGCAAATGGATGGAAGCACTTGGCGGAAATGTTAAAGGAATCATTAGCGGTTCCGCAGTACTTCAACCAAGGTTGGCAAGAATATTTACTGCTGCCGGTGCTCCGGTACGTTCCGGTTATGGTTTAACGGAAACTTCGCCTGTACTAACATGCAATAGATTTACAAAAGGAGGTTATTATCTCGGCTCTGTTGGTATCCCAATTCCAGATTGTGAAATTAAACTTTCCGAAATTGGGGAAATTCTTGCTAAAGGACCAATGATAATGTTAGGCTATTATCAAAAACCTGAATTGACAAAAGAAGTTATTGACGAAGACGGATGGTTTCATACCGGCGATATTGGTGAATGGATTGATGGTAAATATATAAAAATTACTGATAGAGTAAAACAAATATTTAAAACTTCCGGAGGTAAATATGTTACTCCTTTACCGGTTGAAAACAAAATGAAAGAATCTTTATTTATAGAAGAACTGATGGTAATTGGAGAAAATCAAAAATTCGTTGGTGCAATTATAGTTCCTCACTTTGAGTTTATACGAAAATGGTGTCACAAAAAATGTGAAGGGTTGGAAACAAATGAACAAATTGCCAATTCGGATATCGTTAAAGAAAGAATTTGGGAAGACATTCAAAAGTACAATAAACGCTTTGGTCATATTCAGCAAATTAAAAAATTTGAATTGGTTACTGAACAATGGACGGTAGAAACCGGTGAAATGACACCAACACTTAAATTAAAAAGGCGTGTAATTAAAAAGAACTATGAAGCTATAATTAATAAAATTTATGATATAGAAAATTAATTATGACAGTGTTTTTATTGAAAAAACAAATGAAACATACAGGACAACTATTAAGACAAACAAAAAGCTGATAATAAAAAAAATAGGTCATTCCGATGCAGGTTGGAACTCGGATATTGTTCAAGGTTCCGATTATTTACAGAATGCCGTGCAAAAACATATCGGGATAACAAGTAAAATTAAAAATATAGCTAATTAACAAATTTCTAAATAATGTGAAAAATCAATTATGAAAAGAACAATCAAAAAAGTAGCTGTTCTCGGCTCGGGAGTTATGGGCTCGCGTATCGCATTGCACTTTGCAAATATTGGCTGTGAAGTGTTTCTGCTTGATATCGTTCCACGTGAACTTTCCGAATTGGAAAAAAAGAAAGGTCTTACACTTGAAGACAAAGTAGTAAGAAACAGAATTGCAAATGAAAATTTGCTAAATGTAATGAAGGCTAAGCCTTCCCCTGTTTATCACAAAAATTTTGCCAAACGAGTAACAACAGGAAATTTTGAAGATAATTCTCATTGGCTCGGTGAAGTTGATTGGATTATCGAAGTAGTTGTGGAAAATTTGAAAATTAAAAAATTGGTTTTCGACAATGTTGAAAAATTTAGAAAGCCGGGAACATTAGTTACGTCAAACACTTCCGGAATTCCTATTCATTTAATGTTGGAAAACAGAAGCGAAGATTTTCAACAGCATTTTTGCGGAACACACTTTTTCAATCCACCGCGATATTTACCCCTGTTTGAAATAATCCCTACTCAAAAAACAAAGCAGGAAGTAATTGACTTTTTAATGTATTACGGTGATTTATTCCTTGGTAAAACCCCGGTGCTTTGTAAAGACACCCCGGCATTTATTGCCAACAGAATAGGCGTGTTCAGCATTATGGCAGTTTTTAAACTAATGAAAGAATTAAATTTAACTATTAAAGAAATCGATACTTTAACAGGCCCGTTAACAGGCAAACCAAAATCCGCAACGTTCAGAACTGCTGATGTTGTAGGACTTGATACATTGGTTCACGTAGCAAATAATATTTACAACGATTGCCCTAATGACGAATCAAGAGAAATTTTTGTAATTCCCGACTATGTTAACAAAATGGTAGAAAATAATTGGCTCGGTGATAAAACAAGACAAGGATTTTACAAAAAAACAAAAGATGAAAACGGAAAGAGAACTATTCTTGAATTAAACGTTGATACTCTTGAATACAATCCAAGTGTAAAGCCGAAATTCGGTTCTGTTGCGGCAGCAAAACCATTAGATAATTTAAACGACCGCTTGAAAGCATTGCACGCAGCAAAAGACAAAGCAGGCGATTTTTTACGTCAGCTTTCATTTAATGTTTTTAATTATTCATCAAGCAGAATTCCAGAAATATCGGATGAACTATACAAAATAGACGATGGAATGAGAGCCGGTTTCGGTTGGGAACTTGGTCCATTTGAAATGTGGGATGTTCTCGGTGTTGAAAGAATGATAAAGGGAATGGAAGAAGCTGATTTGGCTCCTGCCGAATGGGTTTCTAAAATGCTTGCCAATGGATTTAAAACATTTTATAAAATCGAATCCGGTAAAAAACTATTCTACGATATTCCTTCCAACAGTTACAAAGAAATTCCGGGAAGGGACGATTTTGTAATTCTCGAAAATTATCGTTCAAACAAACCTGTATGGCAAAATTCGGGTGCGACTTTGCACGATATTGGCGACGGTGTATTGAATCTTGAATTCCAAACAAAAATGAATTCAATAGGCTCAGAAATTCTTGAAGCGATAAATAAATCCATTGAAATTGCGGAAAAGGATTACAAAGGATTAGTAATTGGAAATGACGGTCCGCATTTTTCAGCCGGTGCAAACTTGGCGATGATGTTTATGCTTGCAACCGAGCAGGAATATGATGAAATTGATTTCGCAGTTCGTGCTTTTCAAAATGCAACAATGCACATTCGTTATTCTAATGTTCCTGTAGTTGCTGCACCTCACGGACTTGTACTCGGAGGCGGTTGTGAAGTTTGTCTTCATTCAGATAAAGTAGAAGCAGCTGCCGAAACATACGCCGGACTTGTTGAAGTAGGCGTTGGAATTATTCCTGCCGGAGGCGGAACTAAGGAAATGGCTCTTCGTGCTTCCGATGCATATCTTAAAGGTGGAGTAGAATTTCCGGAATTACAGTGGCGGTTCTTAAATATTGCACAGGCAAAAGTTTCCACTTCTGCACAAGAAGCATTTGACCTAAATTACTTTAAAAAAGGTAGAGATAACATTGTGATAAATCAGCATAGGTTAATTTCGCAAGCAAAAAAATCTGTTATTGATCTTGCCGAACGTGGTTATACAAAACCAATAGCAAGACAAAATGTTAAAGTATTGGGTAGAGCCGGTATGGCACCAATGCTGCTCGGTGCATTTTCCTTTAATGAAGCAAGATATATTTCTGAACATGACAAAAAGATAGTTGAAAAATTGGCTTATGTTATGTCCGGCGGAGACCTTTCGGAAGGGAGTTTTGTTTCAGAACAGTATTTGCTCGATCTTGAAAGAGAAGCTTTCTTAAGTCTTATTGGCGAAAGAAAAACTTTGGAAAGAATTCAGAGCATTTTAACAACCGGAAAGCCGTTGCGTAATTAGCAACAACAATTAACAATAAATAATAAAATTTTAATAAAATTAAAAGTAAAATTATGAGAGAAGCATATATTGTAGCAGGATATCGAACAGCAGTAACTAAAGCTAAAAAGGGAGGTTTTCGCTTTTATAGAACTGACGATCTCGCTGCGGATGTCGTAAAACATCTAATAAAATCAGTTCCGCAATTAGATCCTGAAAGGATTGATGATTTAATTGTTGGAAACGCATTCCCTGAAGCAGAACAAGGATTACAAATTGGAAGAATGATTGCTCTGGAAAGTCTGCCGTTAAGAGTTCCCGGTTCAACTGTAAACCGATTTTGTGCATCGGGCATTGACACTATTGCAACAGCAGTAGCACGCATTCAATCAGGTATGATGGATTGCGTCGTTGCCGGCGGTGCGGAATCAATGAGTATGATTCCAATGACGGGATGGAAACTTGCACCGAATTACACCACTTCAAAAGAAAATCCCGGATACTATATGGGAATGGGACTTACCGCTGAAAAAGTTGTTGAAAAATATAAAATATCGCGTGAAGACCAAGATGAATTTTCTTACAATTCACACATGAAAGCGTTGAATGCTATTGATAACGGTTATTTTAAAGATCAAATTGTCCCTATCGAAGTTGAACAGGTTTATGTTGAAAACGGAAAACGGAAAACCCGCCGGTTTGTTGTTGATACAGACGAAGGACCGCGTAGAGGAACAAGCATTGAAGCACTTGCGCGTCTTAAACCGGTTTTTGCTGCCGGCGGTTCTGTTACGGCAGGAAATTCATCGCAGACTTCTGACGGCGCCGCATTTGTTCTTGTAATGTCCGAAGAAATGGTTAAAGAATTAAATCTTACTCCAATTGCAAGAATGGTTTCGTATGCGCTTGAGGGTGTTGATCCCTCTTTGATGGGAACAGGTCCAATTGCAGCAATTCCAAGGGCACTTAAAAAGGCAGGAATGAAATTAGAGGATTTGGATTTAATTGAGCTTAACGAAGCTTTTGCATCACAATCACTCGCAGTAATTAGAACACTTGGATTAAATCCGGAAGTCCTTAATGTAAACGGCGGCGCTATTGCACTTGGACATCCGCTTGGTTGCACGGGCGCTAAATTAACCGTTCAGGTTCTTAATGAATTGAAGCGGCGAAATAAAAAATATGGAATGGTTACGGCTTGTGTTGGAGGTGGCCAAGGTGTTGCCGGTATTTATGAATTATTAAATTAAAAATAATATCATTTTTATTAAGTAGTTGCAGAATAAATAACCACTGTCATTCCCGAATGCTTTAATCGGGAATCTCTTTCAGTGTTTTTGATTCCCGCTAAATCCGCTATGGCGGGGTGCGGGAATGACTGTTAAAAATGAATTATAAACAAACAAATTAAATTATAGGTGAATTAAAATGTCAGAAGAAAATAATGAACTATTGAGAGGCGGTGAATTTCTTACCAAAGAAACCGACCCGAAAGATTTATTTACTCCGGAAGATATAACGGAAGACCAAAAAATGATGGTAGATACGGCAAAAGAATTTGTTGAAAAAGAAATTTGGCCGAAATTGGACGCTATTGATAAACAAGAACCGGGCTTAACGGTAAGTTTATTGGAAAAAGCAGGAGAACTCGGTTTACTCGGAGCAGCATTACCGGAAGAATATGACGGGCTTGGCGAAAATTTTGATACGAATACTTTTCTCGCAGAAGCAATGGGAACAAGTTATTCGTTTGGTGTTTCTTTTGCTGCTCATACCGGGATTGGGACTTTACCGATTTTGTATTATGGCAACGAAGAACAAAAGAAAAAATATCTTCCAAAATTTGCTTCCGGTGAAATGAAGTCCGCTTATTGTTTAACTGAACCGACTTCAGGTTCCGATGCTCTTTCTGCAAAAACAACTGCAATTTTATCAGAGGATGGAAGCTATTATACACTTAACGGACAAAAAATGTGGATTACAAACGGCGGATTTGCCGATATACTCATTACATTTGCACAAGTTGACGGAGATAAGTTTACTTGTTTTATTATTCCAACCGATTCCGAAGGATTTACAAGCGGAAACGAAGAAAATAAAATTGGAATAAAAGGCTCATCTACTCGTGCATTGTTTTTGGACAATGTAAAAGTCCCAAGGGAAAATATTCTTGGCGAAATAGGTAAAGGTCATTACATTGCTTTTAATGTTTTGAACGTCGGACGATTCAAACTCGGTGCTATGGTTACCGGCGGTGCCAAACGGTTTTTAACAATCGGTGTTCAATATGCAAATGAGCGTAAACAATTTAACAGATATATTTCAAGTTTCGGCGCTATTAAATATAAACTTGCTGAAATGGCTGTAGGTATTTTTGCTTCGGAATCTGCCGTGATGCGAACAAGCGGTCTGATAAACGATAAAGCCCAAGGATTAGAAGCTGCCGGATCCAGTTACAGTGAATCATTGATTAAAGCTGCCGAAGAGTATGCAATTGAATCTTCAATGATGAAAGTATTCGGTTCTGAAATGCTGGATTATGTTGTTGACGAAGTTGTTCAGGTTCACGGTGGTTACGGTTATTCCGAAGAATATCCTGCTGCACGAGGTTACCGTGATGCAAGAATAAACAGACTTTTTGAAGGCACTAACGAAATAAATCGCCTGCTCGTTGTTGATATGCTTATCAAAAGATCAATGAAAGGAAGACTTGATTTGATGGGACCGGCAATGGAAATTCAAAAAGAATTAATGTCGATTCCTTCATTCGACGATGCTCCTGAAGGCTTGCTTGCAAAGGAAATGGAAGCTGTTAAAAAAGCAAAAAAAGCTGTTCTAATGGTAGCCGGCTCTGCGGTGCAAAAGTTTATGCAGAAACTCGGTGAAGAGCAGGAAATTATTATGAACATAACAGATATGGCAACTCAAGTATTTGTGGCTGAGACAATGATTTTAAGAACTCAGAAACTGGCTGCTGCAAAAGATGAAAGTGCCGCAAAATATTTTGAAATGATGACTAAAATTTTTGTGAGTGATTCATTAGAAAAAGTAAATATTTATGGCAAACATGCCGTTGCTGCATTTACAGATGGCGACGAACTTAAAATGCTCATGCTCGGATTAAAACGATTTACAAAGTTTGAGCCTGTAAATACGACAAAACTTCGCCGTGAAGTTGCCGATAAATTAATTGAAGAGAATAACTATTGTTTCTAATATTTTATTTTGATTATGCGGGTTAAAACTTTTAACCCGCATTTTTATTTTGTCAAACCTTTGTAGTAACTTATTAACAATTTCCTATCAGCTATAAAGAGTCAAAAATAATACAAATTTAAAAATTTGTTGTAGAATAAACCGGTTTTGTGTATAAAAAAGGCTACTCAAAATTTAAGCAGCCTTTTAATATCCTAATATATATCTAATATGAATATTGATTTTGACCCGGATTATTTAGATTCTACTACAGCAATCGCACTCATATTAACAATATCATCAACAGTTGAAGTTCTCTGCAAAACATGTATTGGTTTTGCCATTCCCATCAAAATTGGACCAATTACAGTATCGCCTGCCAAATTTTCAAGAAGCTTATAACCGGTGTTTGCCGAACTTAAAGTTGGGAAAATAAGAGTATTAGCATCGCCTTGAATTCGGGAGAATGGAAATTCGTTCTTTGCCAAGTCCGCATCAAGAGCAACATCCACTTGCATATCGCCGTCAATCTTAAGATCAGGACGTTTTTCCTTTACTATTTGCACAGCCCTTTGAACTTTACTTACCAACTCGCTGCTGACACTTCCAAAATTACTAAACGACAGCATTGCGATTTTTGGTTCAATATCAAAACCCTTAACAAGATCAGCAGAACTGATAGCAATTTCCGCAAGAGTTTCAGCATCCGGACGAATATTTACCGAAGTATCGGCAAAGAAAAGAGCTCTTCTATTTATAATAACAACATGAAGTGCAGCAACAACTTTTTTGCCTTTCATCATACCGACACATTCAAGAGCAGGTTTTATAGTTCTGGAATATCGATATCCAACTCCGCCGATAAGTGTATCTGCATCACCCATTCTTACCATCATTGCACCGAAATAATTCCCGCTGTGCATTTTTTCCTTCGCTTCCGAAAGGGCAACACCTTTACGCTGACGTATGTTATAATATTCTTCAGCATAAACACCGCATTTATCAGAATCAGATGGATTAATAATCTCAAATTCACTCTCGTCATAACCATATTCATTGATTTTGCCCTTAATAATACTTTCTCTACCAAGTAAAATAGGGTGTCCGATATTTGAGGTGGAAACAACGTGAGCAGCTCTGATAATTTTTTCCATTTCCCCTTCGGGGTAAACAATTCTTTTAGGATTCTTTTGAGCTTTTTGGAATATTATTCTAACTATTTGATTTGAGAATCCTAATCGTTCTTGGAGCGTTTGAATATATTTATCCCAATCGTCAATCGGTTTACGAGCAACTCCTGAATCCATTGCAGCTTTGGCAACGGCAGTAGCCACTTTCCAAAGTACGCGAGGATCAAACGGTTTTGGAATAATATATTCTCTTCCAAACGAAAATTCTTGCCCGCCATAAGCATTAATGACAACTTCGGGAACTTCCTCTTTTGCTAAACTAGCCAATGCTTTTACGGCTGCAAGTTTCATTTCTTCGTTAATGCCTGAAGCATGAACATCAAGAGCACCTCTAAAAATAAATGGGAAACCCAAAACATTGTTAACTTGGTTAGGGTAGTCGCTTCGACCTGTCGCCATAATTACATCTTCTCTTACACTTACTGCATCTTCATAAGTAATTTCAGGATCAGGATTTGCCATAGCAAATACTATTGGATTTGGAGCCATTGATTTAACCATATCTTTGGAAACCAATCCGCCTTTTGAAAATCCTAAAAATGCATCAGCCCCTTTCATAGCCTCATCAAGCGAAGCAAACTTAATCTCTTGAGCAAATTCTTTTTTGTATTTATTTATATCGGTTCTACTTGTGTTAATATGTCCTTTTGAATCAAACATCGAAATATTTTCAATTTTAATTCCCGCTTTAACATAAAGCTTGCTGCACGCAATTCCGGCTGCACCGGCACCGACAACTACAATTTTCATATCTTCTAATTTTTTGTCAATTATCTCAGAAGCATTAATTAATGCAGCACAAGAAATAATTGCGGTTCCATGCTGATCATCGTGAAATACAGGAATATTCATTGTCTTTTTCAATTCTTCTTCAATTTCAAAACATTCAGGAGCTTTAATATCCTCCAAATTTATTCCACCGAAAGTCGGTTCCAACAATTGAACGGTTCTAATTACTTCTTTAGGTTCAAGAGTATTAAGCTCAATATCAAATACATCAATATCAGCAAACCTTTTGAACAAAACGCCTTTCCCTTCCATAACCGGTTTTCCTGCTTCAGGTCCTATATTACCAAGTCCTAAAACTGCGGTACCGTTTGATACAACTCCGACCAAATTTCCCTTGGCGGTGTATTTATATACATCGTCTTTGTTTTTTTCAATTTCTCTGCAGGGTTCTGCAACTCCGGGCGTATAAGCCATTCCGAGTTCATGTGCAGTAAAACAAGGTTTTGTGGCAACAACTTCAATTTTGCCAGGTCTGCCTTCACTATGATAGTTTAGAGAATCTTCTCTTGTGACAGCCATTTTTCCGCTTCCTTAAAATATTTTAACATTATAATTTTGAATATCACTATAATAGGATATTTAGATACACAAAACTTATAAAGAATAGTTTTAATAAAAAAAATATTTTTTTTATAATATATCTCTAAATAGAATTAATGCTGAAATTAGTACAGTTTTCCATTTTATTTAAACAAAAAAAACCATCAATTTGATGGTTTAATTTTTTCAATAATTGAACAATTTATTAAAAATATGGTGAGTTATTTTCAATTATTATGAATAACTATTTTGTTCAACGAAATTATTAAAACTTAAATAGCAAGTATTTCCGCTTCCTTCAATTTAAGCATGTCTTCAATTTTACTGATATGTTGGTCGGTTAATTTTTGTACTTCAGCTTCTGCATCGTGTCTCAAATCTTCAGTTAAGTCTTTGTTTTTTTCTTGGCGTTTTAAATGATCATTTGCATCTCGCCGCACGTTGCGAATAGCAATTTTTGCATCTTCTCCGTATTTCTTTACTAATTTCACCAAGTCTTTCCTTCTTTCTTCGGTTAAAACCGGAATAGGAACCTTGATGTTTGTACCGTCACTTAGTGGATTTAATCCTAAATCCGCTTTCATTATGGCTCTATCAATTTCTGTTACCATAGATTTTTCCCATGGTGTTATTGATAAAGTATGTGCATCCAAAACAGTAATATTTGCAATTTGATTTAACGGACTTAAATTTCCATAGTATTCCACTCTAACAGAATCCAACAATCCGGTTGTAGCCTTTCCTGTTCTGACTTTTGCAATTTCATGCGCAAATGCAGTGATAGACTTATCCATCCTATCCTTTGCATCATTGATAAATTGATTTTCCATAATAAGCCTTAGTTTAATTCAATAAATATATCTTTTTTAAGTTTTAATATTAATAATCACCGACAGAAGTTCCAACATTATCGCCTCTGACTAACTTCATTAAATTTTCTTTAACGTTCATATTAAAAACAATAATTGGTAAATTATTTTCTTTGCACAAACTTATGGCAGTCAAATCCATCACTCTTAAATTTTTCTGCATAACATCAAAATATGATATTTCGTTGAACAAAGTGGCATTAGGATTTTTTTCAGGATCAGCATCAAACACACCGTCAACTCGTGTTCCTTTAACAATGGCATCGGCATTAATTTCAACAGCTCTTAAAGATGCTGCTGTATCTGTGCTGAAATACGGCTGCCCTGTACCCGCACCAAAAATTACTACACGCCCTTTTTCCAAATGGCGAATAGCCCGGCGCCGAATGTAAGGCTCTGCAATTTCTTCCATTTTAATAGCACTCGTTAATCGTGTAAATACACCGATTTTTTCCAAAGCATTTTGCAACGCAAGAGCATTTATCATTGTGGCTAACATTCCCATCTGATCACCTGTTACTCTGTCAATTCCCTGATCACCGGCATTTAATCCTCGATAAATATTTCCACCACCGATTACGATTCCAACTTCAATACCGATATCATGGATTTTTTTAACTTCATCAGCAAAAAAATTAAGCATTGCCGGATCAATACCGACACCTTTATTACCGGTTAAAGATTCACCACTTAGTTTTAATAAAATTCTTTTAAATTTGATATTTTTCTCTTCCATAGTATTCCAAAATTAATAAAAAAAAAGGTCTTATTAAAAATAAGACCTTCAAAATAATTTATTTTTTTTCATCACTTAAATGATATCGTAAAAATCGCGTCAGTTTAATTTCGCTTGAATTCTGCTTATTGAATTCATTTATCAAATCGACAATTTTTTTTGAATTGTCTTTAACAAAAGACTGCTCAACCAAACAAACTTCTTCATAATATTTGTTAAGTTTACCTTCGGCTATTCGTTCGATAATTTTTTCAGGTTTACCTTCTTTAAGTGCAATTTCTTTGTAGATTTCTAGTTCCTTATTAATTGCCTCTACCGGAACTTCTTCACGGGTTAGAAAAAGAGGTCTCATTGCAGCTATCTGCATTGCAAAATCTTTTAGCAATGGTTTCAATACTTCTTTACTGTCATCACTCACATTTTCAGCAACTAACATTACACCCAGTTTTGATCCGTGGTGAATATAATCAACTAAAATGCCGGATTCGGAATTTACAATTGCGAAACGTGATATTTCAATTTTCTCACCAATTTTACCAATTATACCGGTTAACTCTTCACTAACATTCTTACCGTCATAATCTAATTTTAAAAGTTCTTCAACACTCGCAGGGTTTGAAGAAACGATAGCGTCCAAAACAAAGTTAGCAAATTTTATAAAATCATCACTCTTTGCCACAAAATCTGTTTCACAATTAACTTCAACAATATAGCCTAAATTATTGTCAACTATTTTGGTAAGAATTATGCCTTCGCTCGCTGTACGTTCCGCTCTTTTAGCAGCAACAGAAGCACCTTTTTTTCTTAATATTTCAATTGCTTTTTCATAATTACCATCAGCTTCGGTGAGGGCTTTTTTACAATCCATCATTCCGGCGCCTGTTTTATCTCTTAGTTCTTTTACTTGAGCTGCACTAATTGCCATTTTTATTCATCCTTATTTTTTTCAACTTCTTTTTTTTCTTCCGCAACTTCAGTTGGTTTTTCTTCAACCGCGTCCTTTACAACTTCAACTTTTGGTGTTTCTATTTTTTCTTCATTTTTATTTGAAGCATCCGAATTTACTTCGGGTTTTTCTTCAATGGATTTTTCTTTATCTTGAGTAACTTCAGGTTTAACCGGCTGAATAGATTTCTTATCACCCTTTTGATCAAATTTTACTCGTCTTACTCTTGGTTTTCTATGCTTTTGTTCTGAACTTTCTTCTTTTTCGTGTTCTTTCTTTTGCTTTTCTCTCAGAGCCATTTCTTCGGCTTTTAATTCTTTCGCTTTTGCTGAGCCTTCAATAACGGCATCTGCCATAGTTTTTGTTATCAATTCAATTGTTCTAACTGCATCATCGTTTGCAGGGATAACATAATCAACTTGGTCAGGGTCGCAATTTGTATCAACAATAGCAAAGATAGGGATATTCAATCTATGAGCTTCATTAACAGCAATGAATTCCTTTTTGATATCAACAATAAACATTGCTCCCGGCATTTTATTCATAAACTCAACACCGTCAAGAACTTTTCTAAGTTTGTCTTTTTCACGTGTTAGTTGAAGACGTTCCTTTTTAGTAATTTTTTCAAAAGTACCGTCGCTTTCCATTTTGTCAATGCTTTGTAATCTCTTAATACTTTTTCGAATAGTTGCAAAGTTAGTTAGCATTCCGCCAAGCCATCTTTCACTAACCCAGTTCATCTCACAGCGTTTTGCTTCAGAGGAAATTACACTTTTAGCTTGTTTTTTAGTACCGACAAAAAGAACACTTCTTCCTTGAGAAACAATATTAGTAAACGCTTTTAAAGCACTATCCAATGCCAATTGTGTTTTCTTTAAATCAATGATATGAATCCCGTTCTTTTCCATGAAAATATATTTTTTCATTTTAGGATTCCAACGACGGGTAAGGTGACCGAAATGTGCTCCGGTTTCGATAAGTTGCAATAATTCAATCTTTGCCATAATATTTACTCCTGTTTAGCTTCTACTTTCTTCAACTTTGTCTTTCATCCCCATATTTGTTACGGGACACAGGAGACAAATCCGAAAGTATGTATTAATAAATTAACTTGTTAATTATTTAATTATCCTGAAAAAATACAAAATAATCTAAATTCAATACTATATAATTTAACAGCGAACCAATGATTCGCTGAAAATAAATTATCTTTTTGAAAATTGGAATTTTTTTCTTGCTTTCGGCTGTCCGTATTTTTTACGTTCAACCATTCTCGGATCTCTTCTTAATAAATCATGAGCTTTCAAAGTCGGTCTAAAATCAGCATTGATATCAAGCAGTGCTCTTGAAATGCCAAGTCGAATTGCTTCTGCCTGCCCTGTTACACCACCACCGTTAACATTAGCAAAAACATCATAACTACCTTCGGTTTCGGTAATATTGAAAGGAAGTAGCACGTCAATTCTGTGCTCTTTAAGCGGAAAATAATTTTCTATTTCTCTTCCGTTAACTGTTACAGTTCCTTTTCCACTGCGCAAATAAACTCTGGCAACTGCATTTTTTCTTCTGCCGACAAAAATTTTATCAGTCATTTATACCTCTTCCTATAGACTTAAAATTTCAGGTTGCTGTGCTGCATGCGGATGTTTTTCGCCTGCGTACACTTTTAATTTTTTAAATAATTTTCTGCCGAGTCTGTTTTTCGGAAGCATTCCCTTAACAGCTTTTTCAATAATAACTTCAGGATGTTTTTCCTTTAGTTCGGCAAAAGTTCTAATTCTAACACCACCCGGATATCCTGAATGAGAAAAATATTCTTTTTGCGATTCACGTTTTCCGGTCATTCTAATCTGATCTGCATTAATAACTATTACAAAATCACCGGTATCCATATTCGGGGTAAAAATCGGTTTGTGTTTTCCGCGTATAACGGAAGCTATTTTAGTAGCCAAACGTCCAAGCACTTGTTCTTTTGCATCAATCACATACCATTTATGGTTTGCATCTTCTGTCTTAATGAATCTTGTTATTTTTTCTTGTTTCACGGTTTTTCCTCCAACCACCAACATATTTTTATAGAGCTTGTAAATATATTTGAATTAACTTGAAAAGTCAATTGTTTTCAAAATCCGAATGCGAAAAAAAGTAAGGTTCTTAAGACTCTTAAAAAATATTCAGCAAAAATTTAGTAATGATGAAACACGCAACTTTTTTCTAAGAATTTTTATATTGACCCACGACTTGTCCACAGCCGAAAATATTAGCTGACAGGCAAGTTTCGCGGGTTAGCAATAATGAAGTTTTATTTAAAGTTTAGTCCATATGACCATAGGAGTTCTTAACTCACACCTAAAAAAAAGGAGAATTAACTATGGTCAAGTTACCAAATCGTGATTCCTACGGTATTAAGCGCTTGGAATCCCAAAACGCTAAAAATGCTATTATTCAAAAGTTGGCTAATGATTT
>CAZXDS010000051.1:0-17731 GCA_964639525.1 uncultured Melioribacteraceae bacterium
GCCACTGCCCGCAAATATTCCAACACGCTGACCCTTGCCGGTTGTGAGTAATCCGTCTAATGCTCTAATACCGGTTTGGAGTGGTTCACTAATTCTTTTTCGCTCTAAAGGATTAGGTGGATTTCTATACACGCTACGAAAACTATCATAACTTATTTCACCAAGTCCGTCTATCGGAACCCCAAAACCATCAATTACTCTACCGAGTAATGCCTCACCTACTCCTACGTGAAAACTTTCACCGGAGGAAACAATCTCGCAGGAAGGAGATATACTTTCGACTTCACCGAGAGCAATAGAAAGAACTTTGCCTTCCTTAAATCCTACTACTTCCGCTCTACAGACAACAACTCCTGCTTTATTAACAACAGTACAAACTTCACCAAGAGAAACATTAGGACCAATAGAAACGATAATTAAGCCAATAACATCCGTAACTTTTCCATTAAGCTTGATAGGCTCTGTTTTTTCAATTATGTCTAAAAATTTTTCGGTATATTTTTCAGCTATATTCACTTTTCGTTACTGTTATTTAATAGTTGATTTTCTAATGCCTTTGTAATTTCACCAATCTGAGTCGATAATCTTGCATCAACATTTCCAATTTCCGTTTCAATAAAACTGCCTCCTTTTTCAATTTTCGAATTACTTTCAAATTTTATTCTCGAAAATTTATTGTTTAAAAAGGATGCTCCGTTATCTTTTGTAATAAAATTATAATCATCAGGATTTAGTTTAATAATAACTTCATTTGCACCTATAATTTTTGATGCGGATTCACGAAGTATTTCTTCAAGAATGGAAGAATTTTCAACTTCCTTTTTAACAATTTTTTCTGCAATTGCTTTTGAAACATTAAGTACAATTTTTAAAAAATCATTTTCGTATTCTTTCAGAGTAGTTTCAAATCCGGATAAAATATTGTAAAATTCCTCGGTCTTCCCCAATAATTCATTTGCATGTACTTCTTCTAACTCTTCTTTAGCCGTTTGATACCCTTGTTCATATCCTTCGTTAAACCGCTTTTCAAATTCTTTATCAAGCGATTCCTCTTCAAACTCTGCTGCAATAGGATTATCTACATCGTCATTTGCAATTACAGCTTTCAATGATTTTGATTTGATACGTAATTTTAGTACATCAGACATAAACTTCCTCAGAACCTCGCATATTGATAGTAATCTCTTCCTGTTCCTCTAATTGTTTTATTACATCCACAACTCTTGCTTGTGCTGCTTCAACTTCTTTCAAACGAACCGGGCCCATAAATTGAAGTTCTTCTTTAAGTAAGTCTGCTGCTCGTTCCGACATATTTCCGAAAATCTTATCCTTAACAGCTTCGTCGGTAATTTTTAGTGCATAACCAAGATCCTTTCTGTCAACTTCCTTTAGAATTCTTTGTATATCCTTATCCTGCAACTGAACTATATCATCAAATATAAACATTAAGCGTTTTATTTCGGCAGCAACATCATCACTTTTTTCTTCAATGCTTGCAATAATTTCTTTACTCAAACTCACACTCGTTCTGTTCAAAATGGTAGCTACACTTTTTGTACCGCCTATTTTACTCATTTGCTGATTTATTGATAAACCCGCCAAATCATCAACAACTCTTTCAATTTGCTTCAATGTTTGAGGAGAAATTTTACCGAGTGTTGCAATTCTGTACACTACTTCCGTCCGTAGTTCATCAGGCATTTCTTTAATCGCTTCTGCTGTTTGATCCGGATTCAAATGCGACATAATAAGGGCAATAGTTTGAGGATGTTCTTTACTTAAAAAATTTACCAGTTGTGTTGAGTCCGCTTTTTTCAGCACATCAAAACCATGAAGCGTTGTTATTGCCTTTACCTTATCTATAATCTCCACAGCTCTCGCCATACCAAATGATTTTTCAAGAACCTGCTGTGCAAAATCTATTCCTCCTTCAACTACATACTGTTGAGCGGTTACCATATCAGAGTAATCATCGAGTACTTCGTCAACAACTGATGGGGGAATATTTTTAACTCTTGAAATTTCGGCTGAAATTGATTCAATATCCATCGGATCTAAATGTTTGAATATTTGGGAGGCAGCATCAACATTTAACGCAACCATCATTAAAGCCGACTTTTGAATACCGCTTAAATCCTTAAAAGCCGTTTTATTGTCTTTAATACTCATCTTCTCTTAACCATGAATTTATTAATTTTGCTGCATCAGTTGGATTCTTTGTTACATAATTTGTTATTTTTTCCTGACGTGCCTTTTTCTTTAACGCCTCATCCGTTATTTCATCTTCCAAATCGCCAACGGACAAAAGAGGTCTTTTCCGATTACTGCTGCCACCGGAAAGTTGTCCCATAGAACCACCACCCGGAAGCGAAGGTGTCAAGTCATTAAATGAAGGATCATTATATTCAACATTTCCTCCCCCAAGAGTACCGATAATTATTTTTTCATTTTTTAATCGCTTCATCAGCCCTTTCAATACAAACAGAGAAGCACCGATTGCCACGAAAATCAAAATCAAATTTGAGAATCTTTCAACATCATCCAAAGGTGATTTTTTTTGAGGTGCTTCCTTAATAACTGTCTTTTGATTCTCAAAAGGAATACTAACTACTGAAATATCATCTTTTCTATTTGCGTCATAACCTACAGCTGATTTTACAATTTGTTCAATTTTCTGCAATTGAGCGTCAGATCTTGGTTCAAAAGTTGGACCTGTTTTACTTCCCTTTGGAGACTCTTTTTTTATACCGTTTACAACAGTTGCCACTGTAAGTCGGCTAATGTTGCCGGTACCCTCAATAACCTTTTCTATTGATTTACTTAGTTCATAATTAGTAGTATTATTTTCAGTAACAGCTCTATTGGAATCGCTTTCTGAAGTACCATCAGTCGAAGATTTTATACTTTGTTCACTGATAGCTACTTGTGATTCAGGATCGTAAGATTGAATTGTCTTTTCAACTTGTTTTAAGTTTAAGTCAACATTAACTTTTACTACCGAACTTCCGTAACCGAGTACATTATCAAGAATTGATTGTACTTTTTGGGCTAGATACGATTCCACTTTCCCTTTTATTTCAAACTGCTTTCCACTTGAAGCCGTTAAAGGATTGTCGTCATTTCGTTGTGAAAGTAATCTGCCTTTAGTATCTATAATTGTAACCATTTCCGGTTCTAATCCTTCCACACTACTGGCAATAAGATTTGAAATAGCTTCTATGTTGCCTGCAGATAATCTAGCTCCTGAAGTTGTTTTTAATACTATTGAAGCAGTCGGTTGTTTTTGCTGATCTTTAAAAACTGATTTTTCAGGAAAAACCAAATGAATTTTTGCATCCGTTATGCTTCTTTCGGATTTTATTGTTCTTGCCAACTCTCCTTCTAACGCTCTTTTATAGGTCAATTTTTGCATAAATTCCGACATACCCATTGTATTTTTATCGAATAGTTCATATCCGACATCTCCAGAAGTTGGAATGCCCTTTCCCGCAAGATCAATCCTAACTTGATAAACTTTATCTTTTTGAACTTGAATAGTTGACCCGCCGTCAGTGATTTTATAAGGTATCTTTTTGCTATCGAGTTCCTTAATTACAGACGAAGCATCGCTTTGTGCTAGATTTGAATATAATGTTGAATAATTCGGTTGATTAAAAACAGAAAAGACAAAACCCAACAAAACCAAAGTTACTACAACAATCCCGCCTAACATCATTCTTTGCTGTATTGAGAGCTTATTAAATATACCGTAAACGGCACTCATTGAATTAGTATTGTTTTCCATAACTATTGTAACCTCGATAATTCTTTAAACATATCCACAGCTTTATTTCTTATTTCCGTTAGTAGTTGCAAACTTGTTTTTGCTTCTTCCGCCGAAATCATAACATCATGAATCTCAACATTGCTATCACCTTTTATAAAACTTGCAGCTGTATTATCCGCATTTATTTGACTATTATTTACCTGTTTAATAAAGTCCGTAAATATATTTCCAAAACCGTCTTGTTTTGGCTTTTGAACCTCGGTGAAATTTGGAATTTTAGGTAATCCCACAGGGAATTGATTTATTTTCATTTTATCCTCTCTTATCAAAAATTGAACCTATTGCAACACCGGATATTTGTCCGTCTTTACTATAAAAATAGTTTTGTATTACTTCTTTCTTTTTAGGATACATTTTTACAAAAAACTGTTTTTCATCCGATGAAATTTGATCAAGTGAAAATTTCATCTCTGCATCCCGAATTTTATTTTTGGGTCGAACTTTATGAGTTCGTTGTAAATTATAATTCCCTATTGCATTAGTATTAATTTTCATAATTAAATTTGCAGTGCATCCTTAGCAATTTGTTTTGATGAATTAAATGCAGTCAAATTAGCTTCATAACTACGACTCGCAGCTATCATATCTACCATTTCGGTAACAACACTAATGTTGGGCATTTGCACGTAACCATCTTTGTTTGCATCAGGGTGATCGGGCATATAAACCAGTTCGCCTTGCGAATTATCAGAAGCAACTTCAGTACTTAGCCCACTTGTCTTTTCTCCATTCTGCATAACAATTTGCGGTGAAGAAATATGCCCCGGTTGTGATACTTCAAGATTTAGCTTTCCGCCTTCCAATCTTAAATTATTGTTAAATGACTTAGCTTGTTGAACTACAAGATATTTTTTTTTATAAGGAGTTCCATCTTTGGTTCGCGTTGTATCGGTATTGGCAATATTTTCGGCTACCAAATTCATTTTTTTCTTTTGAGCGCCCATTCCACTGGCACTTATTTCAAAAGCAGAAAAACTAGGGTTAATCTTCATAACTATCTTCCTCCTTTAATTACTGTTTGCAACTGACTGAAATAAAAATTCATCCTACGTGCGGCGAGACGAAATAAAATTGAATTCTGTGCCATATCAGCCATTTCAGTATCCATATCTACATTGTTAAATCCCGAAACATTATCTCCGTTATTATCTCCGTTATTATCTTGTATAATTTTAAAGTTACTTTGCCCGGATAGTTTAACTTCACCGGTTGTAAAGTGTTTATTCTCTGTGGCTTTTAATTGACCTTTTCTTTCCATACTTAGGAAATCATCAAATTTTATATCTTCCCTGTGATAGTCCTTACTAGAAATATTAGCAATATTTTTACTAATTAATTTTTGTTTAACCGTTGTATAATCAAGGGTTTGTTCAAGTAATTTTAATATTGGTTGCGACATGCAATTTTCTCACATTTTATTTTGTGATTAAATTGCAAAAGTAATGCCAACAAAAGAGTTGAAATTTGCTATGTAGGTTAAGTTAATGAGGTAACTTTGTGGCTAAATATAGACAGTTGAAAATTATTATTCACTATAATCAAGTAAAACGGATTTTGTTTCACCGCAAGAGCAAATAAATTTTATTTCTTTAATATTATCATCGCTGTCTTTTTTAAGGACAATTTTTACACCGCTGTGGGCATCTTGATCTATTGTAATTTTGGCAATACCAATAATCTTGGCATCTTCGGCTTTAATTAAGTTTCCATCGCCGCTCAAAGTTCTATAATTTATTTCTTTAAAGGTATCATCCTGAAATTCAGATTCCATAACTCACACCGCTTTATTTATAATTAATGGGATTCTTTCTAATGGCACAACTATATCGGCATTGCCGGCATCTACAACAGACTTCGGCATTCCGTAAACGATACAGGATTCTTCATTTTGAGCCAAGCAGTGTCCGCCCAAATTTTTCAATCTTTTAATTGCTTCGGAACCATCGTGCCCCATGCCCGTCATGATTACGGCAAGCGTTTGTTTGCCGTATATGCTTACTACGGAATCCATCATTACATCAACTGAAGGGCGATGCAATGTACTTTCCGGCTGTTCGGTAATATAAATTTCCGTCTTACCGATTCCTACTTTTTTTAGATTCAAATGATATCCGCCCGGAGCAATATAAGCGGTTCCCCCCCGAACTTCCTCACCGTTTTCAGCCTCCTTAACATTTATTGCACTCATATTATTCAACCTTTCAGAAAGAGATTTTGTAAATTTTGGCGGCATATGCTGTACAATAAAAATTGGAATCCTAATATTTTTAGAGAGCTGGGGCATTACTTTTTGCAATGACAAAGGCCCACCGGTAGAAATTCCGAGTGCGATAGCTCTATACCCTGCTCTCGGCAATTCGGAAGTACTTGTTGCAGCGGATGATTTGAAATGTTTGGCAGTCAAACCGCTAATTCTGCTTAATCTTTTATGAAGTTGTGATTGTCTTGTAATTGTTTTGACTTTTTTAATTAAATCGGCTTTAATATCAGCAATTTTAACACTTACAAATGACATTTCCTTCGGAATAAAATCCACGGCTCCAAGTTCTAAAGCCTTTAAAGTCGATTCCGCACCTTCGGTTGTTAACGAACTAACCATCACTACGGCAGTCGGTGCTTCTTTCATAATTATTTTCAAAGCAGTCAGCCCGTCCATCTTTGGCATTTCAATATCAAGTGTTATCAAATCAGGACGCAGTGATTTTGCCAAAGCAACTCCTTCAACTCCATCGCGTGCGGTTCCAACTATTTCAATATCATCATCCGAGTTTAGCATTATTGAAAGCGATTTCCGCATAAAAGCCGAATCGTCAACGATTAAAATCCTAACCTTTTCGTTCAATTTACTGCCTCACTTTGTTAACTATTTCTGCAATATCTGCAATCATAACTACTTTACCGTCACCCATTATTGTTGAGCCTGCTATTCCTTCAATATCACCGAGATAGTTTCCAAGTGATTTTATTACTACTTCTTTTTGTCCAATCAAGTGATCAACTTTTAACCCGAATCGCTTCTCTGCTATACCCACAATTACAACATACTGCCAATCTTTTTCTTCCTTGTTTTTACCGTTTTTATAAAGCAAATCATCAATTGCAAGCAGCGGATGAACAGTATCCCTAAGTTTTATACATTCTACTTGATTCACAAAATAAATATCTTTTTTTGAAATCCGAACAACTTCAATTACAGTGCTTAAAGGAACTACTATGGTTTCTCCCGAAATATCAACAAGAAGTCCGTGAATAATAGCAAGTGTCAGCGGGAGTTTAATAATAATTTTTGTGCCTTTTCCAACTTTTGATTCTATATCAATAACTCCGCGAAGTTTGGAAACATTTGTTTTTACAACATCCATACCCACACCGCGGCCTGAAACATTCGTAACTTTTTTTGCGGTTGAAAATCCGGGTGCAAAAATAAGATTATAAACTTCTTTTCGTGTTAACTCATTTGCCCTATCGCGGGAAAGTATCCCTTTTTGTACAGCAATATCTTTTATCACTTTGGGGTCAATGCCCTTACCATCATCCTCAATAGTGATTAAAATATTATTGCCTTCGTGCTCTGCAGCAAGCAGCACATTTCCTTTTCGAGGTTTCCCTGCTTTTTCACGTTCGTCCGGTGTTTCCACACCGTGATCAACTGAGTTTCTAATAAGATGCACTAAAGGATCATTTATTTCTTCAATTAAAGTTTTATCCAATTCTGTATCTTCACCTTTAATTTCAAGCTGAATTTCTTTACCTGTTTCTTTACTTAAATCACGAACCAATCTCGGAAAACGATTAAATACTTTTCCAATTTTAATCATCCTTGTTTTCATTACTGCAAGTTGTAACTCAGTGGTCATCAAATCAATAAACTGTGTAGTTTCCATCAAATTTTGCGCAAGCGGTGTTCCTTCGTGTTGAAGCTGCATTTCGGAATTTAACTGTGCTAATTGGTTTCTTCCCAAAACTAATTCTTGAACAAAATTTAGCAAATCATCCAACCGTTCAACCTCAACGCGGATAGTATTTTCTCCTTTTTTAACGGAAGATTTTTTTTCCATTTTGTCTAATTTCTTACCGGCAGTTTTTTTAGGTTTTGTTGGTCCTTTTTCAACAACTTCCGTAACCGGTTCTTGTGTCTGTTTCTTTTTCACAACCTCTGCTTTTTCAGGTTCAGCAGATTCTTCCTCTACTTCCGGTTCAACTGTTTCTTTGATTTCATTTTCTACAATGGTTTCTATTTCTACAGGTTTGCCTTCCTCTTGTATCGGTACTTTTCCACCACCGTTTTCAATCATTGAAATTACCGCTTCAAGTTCAGCCGTTACTTCTGAAGTATCGTATTCTTCATTTTTGTTTTCTTCAATAACATCAATCAGTTCTGTTGTGGCATCAAATCCATGTAGAACTGCATCCATTATTTCTTCACTGACTTGAGCTTCGCCTTTCCTAAGCTTATTTAAAATATCTTCGCCGTGGTGAGTTAATGCCTGCAATTTTCCAAGTCCGAGAAATCCGGAAGTACCTTTAATCGTGTGGAACGATCTAAAAATATCATTCAACAATTCCTGATCTTCAGGGCGGTTTTCCAATTCGACTAAATTCAAGTCTAATTTTTCTAAAATTTCCCTAGTTTCTACGAGAAAACTATCAAAGATTTCTTTCATATCCGGATCGTTAAGAAGCGAATAGTCTGTTTGTTCTGCCATAATTAATTATCCAAAAAGTTTATCAATATCATCCTGAGATGCTTGTTCTTTATTGCCATTACTAAAAATATTATCTGCTCCATCTTGCCTATCGGATTCATGATTATACTTCGCATCCGGATCATAAGTCGCTGATTCAGGTACTTCAATTGCAAGAGATTCAAACTCGGATTTCAAATCCGAATCATTTATTTGTTCAACCAATGTTTGTAATCTGCCATTAACCGATTCAATTAAATGATTTACAGCAGCAAGTTGTTGACTTGTAATATCCTGAACCTGCAAAGAAAGCGTTATTTTGTATGAATCTTCACTCACTTTAGAAATTTTTTCTTTTATTCCCGAAATAATTTCACTTACATTATTGGAATCTTCAAGTTGATTCACAATAACCATTGCTTCGTTATTATCTGCAACAAAACTTTTAAGTTTTCCAAAAAGAATACTTCTATTTTCCTGTTTTTTCATCAGGTTTGACAAAGAAGTTTCAATTTCACTAACACCATTGGTTATTTCATCAACAAGATCTAAAATTTCTGTAGTTGCCAATTCTGTTGCCGCAGTAACATCATTAATTTGATTTGAAGCTTTAGGCATTTGACTTGCACTATCGGCAATAGAACGATTGATTTGTTCTAACAAAGGCATTGTTTCCTGCATAAATTCAGTTAAACTTTGAATAATTGGAACAACTTTCTCGCCAATTTTAAAGGCATTTTTAAGATTATTCAAATTATCAAATACATCATTTAAATTCGTTCTTTTTTGCATTTTGGCACCCGTTATAATTTACTGATTATTTGATCAAGTTTTTCTTTTAGAATTTGCGGGGTGAAAGGTTTTACAACATAATTATTAACTCTTGCTTTGAGAGCATCCATTATATCCTCTTTTACACCTCGTGTAGTAACCATTAAAATAGGCATATCTTCCGTAACAGCATTTCCCCTGATTGCTTGTGTAAGCTCTAATCCTGTCATATTGGGCATATTCCAATCTGTAATAACAAAATTTATACCTCCATCGACACCAAGTTTGGCAAGTGCATCTCTTCCGTCTTCTGCTTCCACAAAACTTGAATACCCAAGTGCTTTTAATGAATTTGTAACAATTCTACGCATTGTAACAGAATCGTCCACGACTAAAAATTTCAATTCCATTTATTTACCTCTCTCTTAATTTAAGTACTTTGCAACTTCATATTGAATTCTCTTGGGATCGAATGGTTTCACCATATAGGAATTTGCACCGATACTCATTCCTTTTTCAATTTCCTCACTACCGGCAAGAGACGATAGAATAATAATAGGTACATCTTCATACTCATTATTTTGCCGAACAGTTTTAATCAGTTCAAAGCCATCCATATTCGGCATATTTAGATCTGTAATAATCAGATCAATTTTGTGCCCGGGAATAAGCTCCATAGCCTCCATACCGTCGCACGCAGCAATTACCTCGAATCCCTGCATTGTTAAGGAAAAGGAAACAAATTTTCTTATCGTAGGCGAATCATCCGCTATTAATACAACCTTTTTCATTTATTTTTTTACTCCTTTTTATATCCAATTGTTTTAGGAAAACTTACAAGTTTAAAGGCTTTAGAAATTCCGTGAAGTGTTTCTGAATAGCCGATAAACAAATATCCGCCTTTATTTAATGAGTTATATAAATGTGAAACCACTTTAATTTTTGATTGTGTGTCAAAATAAATTAATACGTTCGCACAATAGATAACATCAAATCCGGTCATGGCACGCATGCCTGCATTATCATACAAATTAAGCAGTTTAAAGCTCACATCCTCTTTTAATCTCGGATCAAGAATATGAGTGTTTCCTTCCTGTTTGAAATATTTTTTCATATAGATGGGAGGTGTATTTCTAACTGCATATTCTTTATACACAGCATTTTTTGCTGTTTCAACAACAGCAAAATTTATATCTGTCCCGATAATTTCAACACCAAGCCGGGGATATTTTGGTTTAATCATTTCATTTAACATCATTGCAGTTGAATATGCTTCTTCACCCGAGGAGGACGCAGCACTCCAAATTTTCAATTTGTTTTTATTTACTTTATGCGGTGATGATAATATTTCAGGAGCAACAGATGTAACAAGTGCATCTAACTGCGGTTTATTTCTAAAAAAGAAAGTTTCGTTTATTGTTATAACTTCATAAAGAAATTTTTTCTCTAATTCCCGTTTGGGATTAAATTTTATGTACTCCAAATATTTTTCAAATGAAGACAAACCGAGATAGTTAATTCTTTTCAGAAGACGGCTTTCGAGCAAATACTTTTTATTATCCTGATAATAGATTCCGGTTAATTCATAAATATATTGTCTCCAATCCGTAAAAGCTTTGTCTGAAAAAACTATACTGCTCTTCTTTGAAAAACTAAAACCCAAAGGCTGTTTATTTCCGAAAGTTTTTCTTGATGCTTGGTTCATAATTTATTTTGCCCTATTCTGTAATATTAAAATTTGATAAAATTTCATTAGCTCGTTCTGTAACCATTTCGTCCGAATCGTTTGCTAATTTTTGAATCGCTTCTTTTACGCGAGGATCATCCATTGCTTCAATAATTTCAAGTACGCGTAATCTATTCCAAACATCATCATCCTCAATCATAGTATCCAGAAACATCAGAGCAACATCCAAATCAGAAAAGAATAGTAATTCAATCGCAGCACGACGAACCTCTTCGTCCGGATATTCTAAATTTTCTGTTAAAACATTACTGAATTGCCGTTTATCAAATTCCGAAAGAGCATAAAAACTTTCTCCTCCATCATTTTGAATTATTTCCATTACCAGTTCGATGATAGTTTTAAGATTGTCAGGGTTTTGTGCAAGATATTCGGTTATTCGCGGATATAAAAATTTTGGATTTTCAAAAAATCTTTGTTTTATGTTTTCATCAATCTCACTATCTTCACCCAAAATTTTAAGGCTTGCTGCAATTATATCTTTATCTTCAAAAATTGCAAGCATACTCGCCGCTGCTTTTTTATGCTGAAGTTCACCATCAATTAAAGTACTTAAAATAGCATTCTTCATATTTTCGTCGAAAGGAATATCCAGCCCGAATTTGTCTTTTAATTTATTCAAGGATTCGATTGCCGCCCAAGTCATAGCTCCTTTCAAATTTCTTATTTCTGAAAGAAGAAGGAAAAACGCCTGTGGAGTTCCTATTAATCCCATACTTTCAATCATTGAAAATTTAGTAAGTTCATCAACTTCGTGATATTTTTCGAGCATGAAATTTAATGCTTCCTCAGAACCGATTTTTCCCAATGCCTCAATAATTGTCGGTGTAAAATTTTCATTTTTATCATACATTGCAATAATATCTTTTGTGGCATTATCATATTTGATATTCCCTAAAGCTTCAATACAGGCAAGAATAACATTGTCGTTTGTTGATTCTTTTAACACGGAAACAATTTTAACTGCAGGTTTATCGTCCCCGATTAATCCCATAACATCAATTAGAAATTTATCGTCATCGTCATCTCCCTCGGGAAGATAGGCAATCATTGCATCCAATGAAGAAACACCTCGTTTGAGTAAAATTTCACCAGCTAAGTTACGCACCGAAATTTCTTGTGAGGAAATATATTTAACAACAAATTCTGCTACTTTTGAATTTTCATTTAATATTAGCGCCTGTGCAACTGCATCACGAACCCCATAGTCAGCGGCAGTTAATTTCTCTGACATAACTTTAATTATTTCATCTGATGCCGGTTCGCTTAAGTATTTTTCAGCAGCTTCTCTCTGCAGAGCCGGATCGGCGGAGTTTAAATTTTGAATATCAATTTGAAAGTCGGAAGTATTTCCCATAATTACTCCATTAAGTAAGAGTTAAATTAAATATTTTTATCTTTTGTCTTTCACTATCGGTAAAACTTCAAATAATTTTAATTAAAAATCATTTTTCTTTTTACTGAGTAATTATTATCAATTTGAGTGCCGAAAAAAAACAGTGTGAAATTGAATTATTGGCTAATTCCATTCTAAATATTGGCTAAATATACACAGTTGTATGTTTTTACTACTGATGTAAACTAAATGAAATGTATCCAGCTAAATTTTTGAACTTTTTAAAATGTTAAAAGTTGAACGGAGTTCAAATTTTCAAATGGATAAATAAATGAGGAAACGACTATCTTAGGAATATCCTTTCAATTCTGCTTTGGGCAGATTGAGAGGAAATAATTAATACCGAATAAAAATTACATTATTGCAGATAATTATTGAATATTTTTTGTAACTTCAATACCAAGTTGTTCCATCCTGTATCGCAGTTTTGAACGGGAAAGTCCAAGTACCTTTGCAGCACGAACTTGATTTCCCTTTGTTATTGCAAGTGTTTTAAGGATTATCTCTTTAAGAACAATATTTATTTTTATTCCTTCTTTTGGAATTTTTAATACAAACTCATTGGAATTATTTTTGTTGAATTCAGAAGTACTCTTTAAAAAATTAAGATGCTGGGCTTTTAGAACATCCCCGTCAAGCATAAGAACGGCTCTCTCCATTGTGTTTTTTAATTCGCGAATATTTCCGGGCCACAATTGATTTAACAATAAAGAAATTGCATCTTCTTCAATTAACTTAATATTTTTGTCAAATTTTCGTGCATACTGCTGTAAAAATGAATACCCGAGTATGGGAATATCAGCCTTTCTTTCCCTTAGAGGAGGAACAATAATTTTTGCTACATTTAACCGGTAGTATAAATCTTCTCTAAAACGACCTGCTTTTACTTCATCTTCCAAACTTTTATTTGTAGCAGCAAGCACACGAACATTTACACTTATTTCTCTTTCCCCGCCGAGCCTGTAAAATGTTTTTTCCTGCAAGACACGCAAAAGCTTAACCTGTAAATCTAAACTCAATTCACCGATTTCATCAAGAAGTATTGTTCCGCCGTTAGCAAGTTCAAATTTACCAAGTTTAGTCTTTTGCGCCGCTCCGGTAAACGCTCCTTTTTCATGTCCGAAAAGTTCGCTTTCAGCTAATTCTTTGGGAATCGTTCCGCAGTTGATTGTAATAAAAACCTTATTCTTTCTCGGACTGATTTGATGAATAAATTTTGCAAAAACTTCTTTTCCGGTACCGCTTTCTCCTTCGAGAAGAATCGTAGTATCGTCACTTTTTGCAAGTTTTTCAACTATATTAACAATTCTGATTATGGATTTACTTTTACCGAAATACTCTCTTGTCAGCTTATCTTCACTCAACGCTGAATGAAGAGCCCTGACTTCCTGTTTTAAGTGAAGATGAACAACGCATTTATTTAGTATTAGTTTTAGTTGTTCTAAATCAATCGGTTTCAGTAAAAAATCAAATGCCCCGAGCTTCATTGCTTCCACTGCAATTTTAACATCAGAGTAACCGGTAATCATAATAACAGGAATATGAAGGTATCTCTTTTGAAGTTCTTTTAAAATGTCCAAACCGTTATGAGTTGTCAGGTAAATATCCAGTAAAATTATATCAGGTTCAAAAAATTCGACTTTATCAAAAGCTTTACCGCCTTCTAAACAAGTATCAACTTCGTAATCTAATTTTACAAGAACTTTTTTCAGCGACCTGCTAACGAGATCATCGTCATCAATAATTAAAATTTTAGGCTTCATTTGTTACTCCAATTAAAACAGGCGGAAATTTAACGAAAAATTTGCTGCCTTTTCCTTCTTTACTAATAAAATTAATTTCACCACCTTGCTCTTCTATTAGCATTTTACATACACCAAGCCCTAAACCGGTACCGCCTCTTTTGTTTGTATAAAAATCCGAAAATATTTTTGATTTGTCCTCTTCCTTAATTCCAATACCATCATCAAGTACTTCCAGAACAATTGAACCATCCTTTGTTATTTTTGTATTTAACGAAATTGCTCCGCCTTCATGAACAGCTTCAATCGCATTTGTAACTAAATTAATAGCAACCTGTAAAACCTTGTTTTTATTTAACCTAATCGGTGGCAGCTTTTTTTCAAGTTTACAAGTAAGAATAATTTTCCCCTTTCCTGCCTGAGCAGATAAAAGTTCACTTGTTTGATTGCAAATTTCATTTAAATTTACATGATTTGTAACTCGTGTATTTTTCCTGGAAAAATCTAACGTAGTTTGTATGATGCTATTAATTCTTTCAGTTGCTTCCATACAGGAATTAAGCGATTCATTTATTTCGCTGTTCTGAGCTTCAGCCAACATACGCATTGATTCGATTTCTAATTTAATTGCAGAAAGCGGATTACGGATTTCGTGTGCAATACCGGCGGAAAGTTTACCGAGTATTAATAGCTTATTATTTTGTATTTCGTTTTTCAAATGTATTTAATAATGAGTTTAAATTGATTTAAATTTCAAAAACAATAGTTGAAATAAATTTTACATTATTTTATGGATGCAATGTTACAAAAGTGGGAATAAAAAAAAGAAAATGCAATTTGGTTTGTATAAGAGAAATATTATAAAAAAGAAAGAACTATCCCAGAGAGGGTTAGGATAGTTCTTTTAATATAGATTCCGCAACTTTATCTATAACTCCTTGTGAATTATAAAATCCGGAATTTATTTTTTCTTTTATTTCTGAAAACTTTTTAGAAGATACCTTGTTCGTCTGCAAAATTCTAGCCTTGTCGGAAATTTCAATTCTATCAGATGATTGCACACCATTCCCTTTTTGTATTCCCTGCTTTTTTTTATTTGCATCATGGAAATGAGAAATGTTGTTATTTGTTATGTTGTTGATTTTCAAAATATTACCTCTGATAATTCACTAATTTTTTATGGTTTAATAACCTATTTAATCTTCTACTGATTTCTGTCTGTTTATTTCTTCTTTCCGACACCATAGTATCGAACTTTATTGTAATTTGTTTAATTAATATATCAAATTTTTGTTTATATTCTTGTAAATCTTTCCACTCATATTGTGTTAATATTTTTTCTTTGTCTTCACTAATTCTAGATTGTAAAAATTTTACTCTATCAAATTTTGCATAAAAATTATCATCATTTATTTCTTCCAATTCAAAAAGTACGGAGTTAAATTCGTTTTCTAACTTCATCATTACATCATTTAATTCAGCCATAATTAAAATAATCCTCCGCTAAATGAGGACATAAACTGTTGGGTCTGAAGCAGTGTAGCTAACTGCAACTGCATTTGTTCGTATTGTTTTCGTAAAGTATCTGCACTCTTTGTAATGCTATCTTTGGACGAAGTAATTCTATCATTTAAGTAGCTTACATTACTATCAAGCGAATCCGTTATATTTATTATAGAGCCGTCAATACCGGTAAAAGCATCTGTTAAAGTGTAAATATTAGTAGCAATACCGCCTGCCGAATTAAAAAGTGCTGCTACTTGATCCGGTTTATTATCAAGAGCCGAAGTTAGCTTACTGCTATCAGATAATGTTAAACCTGTAGCAGGATCAAAAGTTATTCCAATATCTGTAAAGTAACTTAAATCACCAGAAGTTATTCCTGAAATTTGCGATGTAACATCATTTCTCATAGTGTTCATTATTGAAAGGGCTGTAGTGTCACCGGCAAATATTCCTCTTGATGTTTTACTAGAAAAATAATTATTCTTTATAGTTGTGTATGCGTCATTAAATTTACCAATAAAATCTGTAATCTTATTTTTAATCGTAGTAGTATCATTTTTAACAGTTGCCGTAACCGTAGTATCACTTGTCTGCATCTCAGCTTTTAGATTAAATGTAACATTTGAAACCAAATCGCTAATCGTATTTGAATTTCTGTTAACAGTAATTCCGTTAAAATCTAATATTGAATTAAGTTGATTACTAGTTGAACTTGTTGCGTCGTATATAAACCCGGCAGCAGTATCTGATGCTGTAACAGTATGGGATCCAAGAATAGTTGATGTTAATCCAAGAAAATTAAATGCCGAACCGCTTACATCGCTCATAATTAATCTATTATCATAACCCGAATTTACGGCAGAAATTGAAAACTTGGAATTTCCTGTTGAAGGAGTAAACACGGAAGAAGATGCAATTGCAGATGCAGCTTTTTCTTTCGTAATATTAATATTTAGATTTGAAGAATTTAATAATGTTCCGGTATCGGTAGAACTATCAATTGTAATGTATTGTGATTTATCATCAACTGTAATTTTAAGACTAACATTTGAACCATTTGTAACTTTTTCTGCTGTAACACCGCTTACATTGCTAGTAATTTGATTTACTAAATCATCAATCGCAGTTGAGTTTGTAAATCCGGAGGAATAATCATAATTAATTGTTGTTGTTGTGCCATTCACATCAATGTCAAAACTACCGGCTCCGGTATAAGCAGTTCCTGCATCTAACGCCGCAGATTCCACCACTGCATAATCATCAGAAATTGCCGAATTGATTGCGTTCATTACAGAGCTGTTTGTTTCCGATGCGGTAAGAGTTAAATCTATTGTGCTTGAATAATCTCCGCTTTGAAGTTTTATCTGATGATCACCAACCATTGATGAAACCGCAGTGTCTGAAACCATTGTATTGGAAACCGCCAAATCGCTTTTAGCTAATTGATTAACTCTAAGTGAATAAGCGCTTGGTGTTGCCCCGACTGAAGTTGTTGCCGAAAAGAAATCGGAAGATGAAAGGTCAACACTTCTCGAATTAAAAATTGAAGTGGACGAAGTAGATTTTAAGTCGGTAACAATTGTCTGTAGAGAAGACAACTTGGAACTAAGCGTTCCCCAAGCACCGGAAAGGTTACTATATTTTGCTTTTTGCGTTTCAAGCGGACTAATTCTTTTATTAGTTTCGTTTGCCGTATAACTATTTATTAAGTTATTGATACCCGATGTTGAAAGAATATCCATTTTAACCTTCCGCTAATTTTTTATTAAAAGCTGTTAACCAGGTTTCTCTTAATGTTGTTAAAATTTCATATACAATTTCAGTATTATCTTTTCTCATTTGATCTTCACAAAATTGATACAACCTCAACAAACCCGTAGCAATTTCTTTTGTTTCTTCCAATTCAAAATTTAATGAATGCGTTAGTTCTTCAAGGGCGGCATTAGTTTTCAGCATATCGCCTTTTTTACAATGGACAATGGCAAAGTCGTAAATTTTTAATAATAATTTTTGCGGTGATGCCTCTAAAATATCTTTAGCCACATACGCATTTGCACCTTG
>CAZXDS010000052.1:0-17691 GCA_964639525.1 uncultured Melioribacteraceae bacterium
TCTGTAACACAGATTATTAATCTGTGTTACAGAAATTTTGACTCTGAATCGCTGTGTTTTTAGCTCTTGATTCTTTCTTTCCCAAATAATATATATTCACATTATGCTATTTTATTTTGGACAGTACTATTACAATTATTGGAAACATCTTGACTAATTTGTTTGTAATAGATTTTTCATTCAACTTTTTCTACATTTGTATTAAGGTTTATAATTTTTTAATGAAGAAATATTTTCACATATTGCTGCTTGCCGGAGCGTTGATTTTTTCAATTCAACTTTCTGTAGCTCCGCTAATCCATAATCATCCTTTTGATTTAAAAAATCACTACGATTGCCCTGCGTATGTTTTAAGTATTAATCTTGTTTCATTTTTTGTTACTATTTTGCTTGGTATCAGTCTCACCATTCCATTTTTGAGAAAAATAAGCGAAATCAAATCCTATCAAAACATTTTTACTTTCACGTTTTTCAACATCTTTAACAAAGCCCCGCCGTTTATAATCAATTAGAATTTTACAATTAAATAATTGATTAATTAGCAGTTCCATTTGATAATGTTGTAATAAAATGCAATTGAATTATTACAATATTTACTATGGTTGGCTTCTAAAAATAACCGGAGTAAAAGATTATGAAAAACAAACTCATATATCTTCTATCCTTTTTAATAATCGTAAGCGGTGCATTGTTTGCTCAAAAAAAAGATTCCTTAAAAATAGCAAACTTAGAAGTACGAATTAAGAAGTTGGAAGATAAAATTCAGCAGAATGAATTGGACAAATTATTAAATGAAGCTGAAGCAACCGCCAACGAAAAACCGGCTGAGAAAAAAAGCAAAGTATTTAAAAGCGGTCAGCGTTCATTGCAAGCAATAAATCCCGAGATAAGTGTTACCGGTGATATGTACGGGCAATATGTTATGAATAAAAACAATTTCACACATGATTTGCGCAGCGGTGCATATTTTAGAACAATGGCAGTTCATATTCAAGGCGGACTTGATCCGTTTAGCTTCACAAAAGCTGCAATTGAATTTAGCGAAAGCGGAGTTGAATTTGCCGAAGCGTATATCACTTGGACAAAATTTATTCCGCACATAAGTTTAACCGCCGGAAAATTTCGGCAGCAGTTTGGTGTTGTAAATCGTTGGCATGTTCACGCAATTGATCAGCAAGATTATCCGCTCGCACTTACTACCATACTCGGCGAAGACGGATTAAACCAAATTGGTGTTTCATTGGATTGGGCAATGCCGGCATTCACGTCCGATGCAAATGAATTAACACTCCAAATTACAAATGGAAAGAATAAACATTTATTTTCAGGCAGCAGCTTTTCTTTCCCATCGGTTTTGGCACATTTTAAAAACTATTGGGATTTGTCGAGCAACACTTATCTCGAATTGGGTTTTACCGGAATGATTGGGAAAAACAATGTTAAAGGTTACGATTCCAGAGGCAATTGGACTTTGGAAAAAAACAGAGCAACTGCTCTTGGCGGAATTGATTTAACTTTATTTTGGCAGCCGTTAAATCAGGCTCTTTACAAATCAATTACTTGGCGAAGTGAGTTATACTATGGGAATAAAGAACTTGCTAACGGCAGAATTAAATCTTGGGGCGGATATAGCTATCTGCAATATCAGTTTGCCGAACAATGGGAAGTTGGAACACGCTTTGATTACACACAACCGTTTGAGGAGAACAATAGTTCAAAATATTCTTATCAAATAGTTCCTTATATCACGTGGGGACAAAGCCATTGGGTAAAACTGCGATTGCAGTATAATTATCTGAACGGAACTGATGTTCCCGAAGCATTAAATACACTAAGGCTGCAAGTAGTATGGGCAGTTGGTCCACACAAACACGATAGATATTAATGAGGTGAAAAAATGAAAAAGAAAATAATTTATATATGTTTTTGGATGTTAACGTATAGTTTAATTTTCGGTGGAAATAAAATTAATGTGGTAACAACATTAAGCACATACGCCAGCATTGCACAAGCAATCGGTGGCGATAAAGTAGAAACGCACTACATTGTTCAAGGTGATCAGGATGCACATTTCGTAAGACCTAAACCAAGTTACGCCGTGATGCTAAGCAATGCAGATTTATTTGTTTCAACAGGATTAGACTTGGAACTCTGGGTTCCTACGCTTGTTGATATGTCAAAAAATGATAATATTCGCAGCGGACAGCAGGGTTTTGTTTCGGCAAGCGACGGAATTAAACTGCTTGATAAACCTTCCGTTATTTCACGAAGTGAAGGCGGACTGCATATTTACGGTAATCCGCATATTACTACAAATCCTTTAAACTTAAAGATTGTAGCTGAAAATATCACAATCGGATTGGAAAAAATCGATTCAAAAAATTCAAATTTTTATAGAGCTAACCTGAAAAAATTCCAAAATAAAATTGATGAAAAAACTTTTGGAAGTAAATTGATAAAATTAATGGGCGGTAATCTCTTAACAAAATTAGCAAATAACGGGACACTAATCGGATTTTTAAAATCCAAAGAATACAGAAATAAAAAGTTAATCGACTATCTCGGCGGCTGGTTAAAAGAAGCGTTGCTTTTCCGCAATAGAAAGATTGTAAGCTACCACAAAAATTGGGTTTATTTCAAAGAATTATTCGGGCTGAATGTTATCGGGCATGTAGAACCGAAACCGGGGATTCCTCCATCACCAAAACATGTTGAAGAATTGGTAAAAAAAATGCGTGCAAATAAAGTAAAAGTTGTATTCACGGCAAACTACTTTGATGAGAACAAGGTTAGAAACATCTGCAACAAAGTTGGTGCTATTCCGGTAATTGTTCCAATGGCTGTAAATGGTGCACCGAATACGGAAAATATTTTTAAACTAACAGATTTGTGGATTAGCGAATTGAACAAAGCATTTAAAAAAGCTGACTCTGGAAATTTGAACTAATTTTAATTTTTAATAAAAAAAATATAAATAATATGAATTTAAGTATTTGGAATATAATGGCGCCGGCATTTTTTGAACTTTTGATTCTTGTCGGCATTCATTCTTATTTAGGATTACACGTAATAAGAAGAAAAGTAATTTTTGTTGATTTGGCACTTGCACAAATTGCGGCACTCGGAACAACGGTCGGATTTTTATTCGGTATAATGCCCGGCACAACAGGAGCATATTGGTTTTCACTGCTGTTTACATTTATCGGTGCAGCAGTATTTTCCATTTCAAGAATCCGGCACGAAAAAATTCCGCAGGAAGCTGTTATCGGACTTGCTTATGCAATTGCGGCGGCAGTTTCCATTCTTGTTATTGATAAAGCACCACACGGGGCAGAGCATATCAAAGAAATTTTAACAGGTTCAATTCTTTGGGTAAAGTGGCACACAATTCGCAACGCAGCTATTATGTATTCAATTGTCGGTGCTTTTCATTTTATTTTTCGCAAACAATTTTTGCTTATTTCCGAACATCCTGAGCAGGCTTACAAACAGGGAATGAATGTAAAGTTTTGGGATTTTCTATTCTACGTTTCATTCGGTGCTGTAATTACTCATTCTGTCGGTACAGCGGGCGTATTGCTTGTGTTTGTTTTTCTTGTTGTTCCGGCTATCACTTCAATGCTGATTACAGATGTTCTTTGGAAGCAATTGGCAATCGGCTGGGGAATGGGCGTGCTTGTAAGTATTGTGGGATTATACATTTCATACATTGCCGATTTACCGAGCGGACCAACTGTTGTCGCGTTTTACGGAGCAATGCTTGTGCTTGTGGCTCTTACTCTATTTGTTGTAAAAGCCGAAATTCGTTCCAAAGCAATAATGAAAATTGCTCTCGGTCTTGGTGTTACACTTCTTATAATATTCGGGTTTTATCTTTTGGGGAATTTTTTTAAAAATGACCACGAGGAACATCACCACGAAAAAATGATTAAAAATATTTCTGCGGAAGAAACAAAAACTGCAAATATTGACTTGAGCGAAATGTCAGATGTTGATGTTTCAAAATATTTAAGTTCCGAAAATAATTCGGATGCTTTGACTAAATTGTTTTATGCTGAAAAAGATGATTATTCAAAATTTAAAATTGCGAAAAGAATTATTTCTATTGACAAAAAAAGCGGAGTGAAATTGCTTATTTCAATTTTGAAAACGAGTGAATTACCTTTTGTAAAAGACGAAGTTTACACCGGAATAAAAAAAATAAGCGGAGAAGATTTTGGATACGATGCGATGAAAAGTAACGCTGAGAACAACAAGGCTTTTAATAGAATGAATATTTGGTGGAAGACGCTATAATTTGACCAATAAATTTGTTCAAATTATTCATATTTTATATAATGGTTTATAATTCTTTTAGGTCAAGATAAATGAAGTATTACGTTTTCGTTTTAGTATTCTTTTCAATACTTTTTTCAAACAAAATTGGAGCTCAAAATGTTGGTAACAACGTGCGAAGTTCCACTGTAAGTGTTTTTGTCGATTGTAACAATTGCGATTTAGATTTTATTAAAGAAAAAATTCTTTTCGTAAATTTTGTTCGGGATAGAAAAGTTGCCGATATTCATGTCCTTTCAAATTCAATTACTACCGGAGGTAAAGGGAAACTTTATACACTAATCTTTATCGGCTTAAATAAATTTAGTAAACAAAGAGATACTCTTACGTATGTTACTACTGCCGCCGAAACTGATGACTCTAAAAGGATAAAATTGGTTCAAACTCTTAAACTCGGAATTCTTCCATTCATTAATAAAACTGCCATTGCTGACCAATTAATAATCAGTTACAAAAATAATAATTCAAAAAAGACAAATGTGTCTAAGGATGACCCTTGGGATTATTGGGTTTTCCGTACGAGACTAAATAGTTTTTTTAATGGTGAGAAAAGATCAAAATTTATAAACTTAAATTATTCAATAACGGTTTCACGGATTACTGAGGAATGGAAACTTCAAATGTCGTTTCGAGGTAATTACAACGAAAGCAAATTTACGTTCGATGATGAAACAATTCTTAATATCAGTCGAAGGCTTAGTTCTTATAATTATGTAATTAAATCATTAACTGACCATTGGTCTGTGGGCGGTTGGATTTTTCTTACTTCGTCAACATACAGCAATTTAGATTTTAAAATTTCGGTTGCACCGGGCATTGAATACAATATTTTTCCCTACTCCGATTTTAACAGCAAACAACTTAGAATTGGGTACCGTATCTGGAATAAATATCAAAATTACACCGAAGAAACAATTTATTCAAAAATGTCGGAAGTACTGTTTGAACAAACACTTTCGGCAACTCTTGATTTGATACAGCCTTGGGGTTCAATAAGTACATCCGCATCATTTTCATCCCATTTTCATGATTTTAGTAAAAATTCATTTAATTTATCGAGCGAAATTTCCTTGCAGTTAGTTCAAGGTTTGGCATTTAATATCGATGGCGGATACTCCGCTGTTCACGATCAATTTTCGTTGCCCAAAAGTAGCGCATCATTAGATGATGTTCTACTCCAACAGCGTGAATTGGAATCGCAGTATAATTATTGGGGATCTATAGGTATTTCTTATACTTTCGGCTCTATTTACAATAATATTGTAAACCCGAGATTTGGGAATTAAGTAATTGAAAATGAATAGTGGACAATTGACAGTGTATGAAAAAAGCTTTTAAGTAATAACTTTTTATACTTTTGTTTCGAACCGTCAATCAACTTTCCAAGTAAATTTATATAATATTTTGCAGCGTTTAGTATATTTATAAACTGTTTTTAATTAACCTGATTTCAAATGCAGATACAATCAATAAATATAGGAATAATGACCGGCGAGCAAATATCCGTTGATTTGCTCGGTGAATTTATTAGTAATAAATCGAACAAGACTTTAACCGGAAATTGTATCGTATCATTAAATAATGATAAAATATTAGTTGCCAATGGAAATCAATATTTTTCTGCAAAAGACGGACTGATTTTTATTCCGTCAAATTATGAAACAGAGTCATTTCGACTTAATAACGTAAAAATTGGGATTGACTTCCACTGGGAACAACAAAAAAAATTAGAATATCGCGGTTCAATAAAATTTGTTATTAACAACAATCAAGTATCGGCAGTTAATATTATTAATATTGAGGACTATCTTGTTAGCGTAATTTCATCTGAAATGAATCCGATTAATCCCTTGGAATTTTTGAAAGCTCACGCGATAGTTTCCAGAAGCTGGTTGATTTCTCAATTGATAAACAAAGAGAAAAATGCAAGCAACTATTTTATTGAAACTGACGAAGAAATAATTAAATGGTACGATAAAAGCGACCATAAACTATTCGATGTTTGCGCTGATGACCATTGCCAGCGATATCAAGGAATTGGAAAAGTTAGAAATGAAAAAATTGAAAAAGCAGTTCATGAAACAAATGGATTGGTTTTGAAAAACGGGAATATGATTCTTGATGCTCGATATTCAAAATGTTGCGGAGGAAAATCCGAACTTTTTGAAAATGTTTGGGAACCAATTCCTAATGATGCAATTACAAGTATTTTCGATTATAAGTTTGCCCCTGATGAATTTGACAGAGAATTAAAAACAGAAAAATGTGCCGAAAGATGGCTGAATGAAAAACCGAATTCGTTTTGTAACACAAATGATGAAACAATTCTCGAAAATATTTTAACCGACTTTGACAAAAAAACTTTTGACTTTTATCGCTGGCAGAAGGAGTATTCTCAAGAAGAATTACATAATTTAATAAATACTAATTTGAATATTAATTTTGGAAATATTTTAGATTTGCAGCCTATTGAAAGAGGCGAGTCCGGCAGATTGATAAGATTGAAAATTGTAGGCACAAACAAAACACTAACAATAGGAAAAGAGCTGGAAATAAGAAAAGTCCTTTCCGACACACACCTTTATAGTTCGGCTTTTTATGTTGAAAAATTAAACGTTCAAAACGGAGTTCCGCAAAAGTTTATTCTTCATGGTGCCGGCTGGGGACATGGGGTTGGGCTTTGTCAAATTGGTGCTGCTGTAATGGCTAAGCAAAAATATCGCTTTGATGAAATTCTTCTGCACTACTTTCCAAAAGCTACAATCGGTAAGGCATATTAATGAAAATTCTTTATTCGTGTCTTTCTCAAAGTTGGGGCGGAATGGAAATGTTCACAATTCAGGCAGTTCAAAAATTGCTTGCAAGAAACATTTCCGTTACACTTTTGTGCTACCCTGATTCTAAAATTCACAAAAAAGCAATTCAAGAAAACATAGAAATATTTACGGTAAAAGCCTCAGGCTATTTTCATCCTTTTCAAATAGCAAAGGTTTCAAAATTGATTTCACGAAATAAATTTGATTTGGTTCATACGCAGGCATCTAAAGACCTTTGGATTTTATCTCCTGCGTTGAGATTGGCTCGTACTGATATTCCGTTGTTCATTACAAAACAAATAGGCTCATTTATTGTTAAAAAAGATATTCTGCACAAATGTATTTATAAACGTGTAACAACGGCGTTTGCAATTAGCGAAGTAATAAAAAACAATTTGTTGGGCACAGTTCCGCTTTCCGAAGACAAAATTCAACTACTTCATAATGCGGTTGATACCAAATATTTTTCTCCTGAAAAACACAAACGTGAAACCGTAAGGAACGAGTTTTATATTACGGATGATAAAATTGTTATCGGAATGCTTGCGAGATTTAGCAAAGGAAAAGGGCACGAAGACTTTTTATCGGCTGCCAAAATACTATCCGAAAAATATGATAATCTTGTTTTTTTGATTGTAGGCGAACCAAGCCGTGGAGAACAAGAATATGCGGATAAAATTAAACAATTGTGTCTGAATTACAATTTGGATAACAACGTTATTTTTACCGGATTTAGGACAGACACACCGGAAGTGCTGGCAGCGATGGATATTTTTGCATTCCCTTCTCATTCCGAAGCTTTTGGAATCGCTCTTGTTGAAGCAATGGCAATGGAGAAACCAAGCGTTTGTGCAAATAGCGACGGAGTATTGGATATTGCGGTTGACAATGTTACATCTTATCTTTTTGAAAAAGAAAACAGCAGAGACCTTGCCGATAAATTGGAATCACTGATTTTAGCAAATGAAAAAAGAATTTTATTTGGGATTGCCGCACGTAAACGAGCAGTTGAGTTTTTTGATAGTGAACTACTTACCGAGCGAGTAATTGCTTTTTATAACTCTGCAATAAAGCTGAAAATTGCTGAGTAAATTAAAAACGTGAAAGAATTAAATATGTTAGAAATAATAACACACAAAAATAAGAATATTGAAAGACTGTCGGTTTATATAGAAACATATTGGAACGGCAATTATCAATTATCAATTATCAATTATCAATTACATTATTGTGCTTCATGACTTTTCTGAATCCTTCCATATTATTCGGGTTATTTGCAGCGTCAATTCCGCTGCTTATTCATCTGTTAAACTTAAGAAAGATTAAAAAAGTAGAGTTCAGTACGCTTGCGTTTCTAAAGGAAATTCAAAAGTCCAAAATTAAAAAAGTTAAACTAAAACAATGGCTTTTATTATTAATAAGAACTTTAATTATTCTATTTCTCGTGGCTGCATTTGCTCGTCCAACATTGGAAAGTGTTTCGCTTAGCGGTATTTCATCCGCTGCAAAAACAAGTGTTGTGTTTATTCTTGATAATTCAATGAGCATGGGTTATGTAACAGAAAACGGAAGCTACTTTAATCAAAGTAAAAAAATTATTAGAGAAGTAACCGGGAATTTGCATGAAGGAGATGATGTTTCGCTTGTAACAACAACTTCTACAGAACCATTGTTTACAGAGGTAGAAAGTTTATCACGTTTTAATAAAGAGCTTGATGTTATTGATATTTCAGATACAAAAGGAAATATTTCAACTGCTTTGCTTGCAGCAAGCAAATTACTCAAACCTTCAAAAAATTATAATAAGGAAATTTATTTATTTTCGGATTTTCAAAAAAATAATTTTTCAGAAAAAAATATTCAAAAAATATTTTCCCAATTTAATTTTGATAAAGCCGGCAACCGGAGGATAAAATTCTACCTTTTTGATATTCACAAAAAACAAACTCAAAATGTTGCAATAACAAAATTCGAGACGACAAATAAAATCTTTGTTAAAGATAAAACAATACACTTTAATGCTACAATAACAAATTATTCCAAAAGTTCGGTTGCTAATAATATAGCTTCATTATTTATTGATGATAAGCGATCAGCACAGCAAAGTTTTAGTTTGGATGCAGGTCAATCGAAACAAGTTATGTTCGAAACAAAACTTACCAAAACCGGATTAGTTAACGCAGTTTTGAAGTTGGAAGATGATAAACTAAACGCTGATAATTCTCGCTACGTCGGGATATTTATCCCTGACAAAATAAATGTTTTAATTTACACTAAGGATACTAAAAATACCAGATATATTAAAGCAGCGTTACAGAATAATTATAGCGAAAATATCAACGTTACAATTAAAACTCCCGAAGATTACTCATATTTTGCAACAAAAGAAAACGCTGTAGTTGTTTTTATTGGGTCACAAGGATTTAATTTAACCGAGCTAAAAAAGACAAAGAATTTACCCAAATCATTAATTGTTTTTCCTGCCGAAAATGATTCTAAAAATTCATTCAATGCCTTAATTAAAGCTATTGGGCTTCCCGGTGCGAGCAGCTTAGTAAATATGGGAGATAATTATTTGGAGTTTGACAAAGTAGATATAATTCATCCTTTATTTAACGGTTTGTTTGCTGATAAGAGAAAAGGAGAAATAGAATCGCCCTTTATTCATAAATATTTAAAAGTTTTGTCCGATAAAATGATTAATCCGATTGTCTCCTTAATCGATAACTCGCTTTTCCTCGGCGAAACTAATTTGAAGAAACATAAAATACTTTTATTTACGGTAGCACCAAGCACGGCGTGGAGCAATTTTCCGATAAAGACAATTTTTGCGCCATTAATGGAACGAACAGTTCGTTATCTTTCGGCAAATGAAGAACGAGGCAAATTCTATTTGGCAGGAGAACCGATTGCAATTAACAGAACTAATTTGGTAATTCCTGATATTCACGTTATGCTCCCTAACGGGAATGACGAATATATTTCAGCCGGAAAAATTAAAGGAAACTCCATATTTAGATATAATAAAACTTTGAATGCAGGAATTTATAGATTTTACTCAGGTAATAAATTGATTGATTTTGCAACTGTTAATATTGACCCGCGTGAATCACAAAATCAATATTCCGATTCAAAATCATTTGCTGAAATATTTAAAAATTCAGGTTTTAATGACGATATTGTTGTTGTCAACAAATATGATAATTTAAAAGAAACAATCACACAATCAAGATACGGTACCGAATTGTGGCGATTATTTTTAATACTGGCATTTGCCGCCGCTATAATTGAAATGCTTGTTTCACGAAGCAGTAAAAAGGATTCGGTGGATTTAACTATTAGGCAAAAATAGTATGCCCTGAATTGTACTTAGTTATTAATAAATTAGATTTAGTTAGTAGTTTAGTTAAATATGACAGATTTTCATTGACAAAAGAGAAATAATAATTTGAACGAAACAACTGAAATAAATAAAGAAAAAGCTATTCTTGTATCTGTTAAAACGCAAGATGTTTCGAGAGAAAAAGTAGCCGAATATCTCGATGAGCTTGAAATGCTTGCAGATACTGCAGGAGCGGAAACGGTTTTCAAAATAGTGCAGGAACGAAAACGAATTGACTCCGCATCATTTATAGGGAAAGGAAAAGCGGAAGAAATTGCTGAGCTTGTAGAATTAAATGATATTGACCTGCTGATATTTGATGACGATTTAACACCGACGCAAGTTAGAAACCTTGAACGAATTATGGACACAAAGATATTGGACCGCAGCGGGTTGATTTTGGATATCTTCGCTTCACATGCAAAAACCAATCAAGCAAAAACACAAGTTGAACTCGCCCAACTGCAATACTTACTTCCGAGATTAACTCGTGCATGGACTCACCTTTCCAAACAGCACGGAGGCATTGGGACCAAGGGTCCCGGCGAAACCCAGATTGAAACGGACAGGAGAATAATTCGCACAAGAATAACAAAATTGAAAGAGAAGCTCAAAAAAATAGAATTGCAGCAAACCGTATCGGGAATTAAACGAAAGGATTTTGTAAACGCTGCACTTGTCGGCTACACAAACGCCGGAAAATCAACACTGTTAAACCGATTAACAGATGCTGAAGTATTGGCTGAAAACAAATTGTTTGCAACTCTTGATTCAACTACTCGTGCATTTGACCTTGACAAAAATAAAAAATTATTACTCAGCGATACAGTCGGGTTTATCAGAAAGCTGCCGCATCATCTTGTTGAATCATTTAAAACAACTTTAAATGTTGTTCGTAATGCAGATATTATTTTACACCTTGTGGATATTACTCATCCGCTTTTTGAAGAACATATCGGAGTAGTTCAAAATACTTTAAAAGAATTAAAGTGCAGTGATATTAAGCAAATTATAATTTTTAATAAAGTTGACGCATTAGAAGATAATCAAAAAATTACTTATGTAAATAATTTATTTCCCGGCAGCATATTAATTTCGGCAGAACGGGGAATAAATATTCAGCAGTTAATTGAAAAATTAATTGAAGTTTATGGCAATAAATTTATTCAAAATACAATAAGTTTACACGTGTCCGAATCAAAAATTATTTCTCAAATTCATAATTTGGCACAAATATTAAATACAACGTACGAAGATGAAAATGTTGTGCTGGAATTTAGAACTTCGGCGGTAAATGCAAATAAAATTGAGAGATTGATAAATGAAACGAAAAAAAATTATACTTGACGGCAAATCACTTTCGTTGGATTTAATTAAAATCTTTTTGGAAGAAAATCCCGTTGTTGAACTTTCGGCAATAGCGAAAACCCGCATAAACAAAGCCCGGAAACTAATTGACAAGTGGGTGAACAGCGATGAAGTGATTTACGGCGTTACAACCGGATTCGGTGAATTTGCAAATGTGAAAATTTCAAATGAAAACATAGAGCAGCTGCAGGAAAACTTGATTGTTAGTCATTCAGCCGGAGTTGGCGAACCGCTTCCTCCGTATATTGTAAAAATAATGATGCTGCTGCGCGTAAATGCTTTGGCTCACGGAAATTCCGGCATTCGTTTATCAACTTTAGAATTATTAATCGCAATGATTAATAATAATATTATTCCTGTAATTCCTTCGCAAGGTTCGGTTGGTTCAAGCGGTGATCTTGCTCCGTTATCGCATCTTGTTCTTGCAATGATTGGAAAAGGGACGGTTCAAATTATTGATAATGTTAATACTGAAAAAGCGGAAAATTTCCGTGTGATTTCTGCAAAAAACGCTCTTAAAAAATTCGGACTTATTCCTGTTAAACTTGCGGCAAAGGAAGGACTCTCGTTAAACAACGGTACGCAAATGATGACAGCGTTTGCTTCTTACATCTGTATTAAAGCAAAAGAGTTGATTAAAATCGCCGATATTTCAGGCTCATTATCACATGAAGCTTTAAGAGGGACAGACAAAGCTTATGATAAAAGGCTGCACGAATTGCGACCTTATTCCGGTCAACTGACTGTTGCAGAAAATATGAGAGCACTGCTACTTAACAGCGAAATAAGAAAATCCCATATTGAAAATGACAATCGTGTACAGGATTCGTATTCGCTGCGGTGTATTCCGCAAATACACGGTGCTTCGCGCGATGCTGTAAATTATGTTTGCTCAAAGGTTGAAATAGAAATAAATTCAGTAAATGATAATCCGCTTATTTTCCCGAATGAAGGCGACCACATTGAAGGCGGAAATTTTCACGGGCAGCCGATGGCTTTGGCAATGGATTTTATGAAAATCGCTCTTGCCGAACTCGCCAGTGTTTCCGAAAGAAGAATTGAGAGAATGACAAACGGTTCTCTTAGTCAACTCCCCAGATTTTTAACCGAGAAAGGCGGATTGAATTCAGGTTTAATGATTGCACAGTACACCGCCGCATCACTTGTTTCCGAGAACAAAACACTTGCACATCCGGCAAGTGTTGATTCTATTCCGACATCCGCAAATCAGGAAGACCACAATTCAATGGGTTCAATTGCTGCTCGGCATTGTTTCCAAATATTGAAAAATGTTCAAAATGTTATTGCCATTGAGCTAATGACTGCCGCTCAAGGAATTGAGTTTCTTAAACCTCTACACTGCGGACAAGGAACCACTGTCGCATACAAGGCTATCAGAAAACATATTCCACCCTTAAAAAACGATAGAATAATTTACAAAGACATTAATAAAATGTTTGAGCTTGTTAATTCGGGAGAATTACTAAATAGTGTAGAATCAAAGGTTCAGTTGTTGTAGAAAATTAAACTTGTATGCTTTTATTTACTTTTTATGGCTGAGTCCACAGCATTATTAATCAAACAATAATTACGCAGATTAACCGCTTCACAAATCCTGCCTACAGTCAGCACTGCCGTCAACTTAAAAAAGATTGAAAAAATTCTTAAAATGTAGAGATGCGGCTATCCAAAGGATTCTGCGAAAAGCCATTGTTTTTTGTTTTTTAAACCCGTTGCATAAAGAGGCTGTGTGAAAAGTCGAAAATTTTATTAACCCACGATTTTAATCGTGGGAATATGGCTCAAAAGCAAGCAATTAGCGTAACCGTTTCCCGATACGGGTCTGCGACAACGGTTTTAGTGTTTTTCACACAGCCTCTAAATTCAACGGCAATTACTTTCTCTTTTCCGAAGGAGCCTTTGGATAAGAGACGGTAAAATATTTACTTGTGACAAAATGGCTTTATCCACATTTTGTCATTCTGAATTTATTTCAGAATCTATAATTATTCTTGTTTTTAAATAAAAGATGTTGGAATAATCCGGCAGCTGCCGGACAGCATGACAGTATTAGTTGGGGTTTTCAAAACCTTCTAATAATTTAAAATATATCACTTTTCTTTTAATTTTAATCTCTTTAAATCAGGGAAAACAACAGTAAATGTTGTCCCCTTGCCTTTCTTGCTTTTTACTGATATTTCGGCATTAATTAAATCACAATAACGTTTTACTAACGCCATCCCAAGTCCGTTACCATCATAAGAACGCGTATATCCCTGTTCTTCCTGCGTAAACGTGGAAAAGAGTTTCGGTAAAAATTCTTCTGAAATTCCTATTCCGGTATCAGCAACGGAAATGATTAGTCCTTCTTCCTCGTCTTTCTTTGCAGTTAATTTCACGTGTCCTTTATCTGTATATTTAATTGCATTATCAATCAAGTTGCTTAAAATTTGCGTAACCGCATATTCGTCTGAATATATTTTCATCATTGGTAAATTAAAACTTTGCTTTAACTCTATATTTTTTGTCGCAGCAGATTGTTTATATTCAGTAACCAGAGTACTTATGGAACGTTCAGCATCAAATTCCCTAATTGACTTTTCGTAAGTTCCTGCTTGAAGATCAGTCATATTTAAAATCAAATCAATAGTTCTAATAATTCTATTGCTTGAAGAATCGATACTTTGAAATCCGAATTGAATATCTTCACTAACATTACTTCCCATTTCCGATTTAATTAAACTGACAAAGTTTAAAATTACATTTAACGGACTTCTAATTTCATGCGACATTTGCGCAAGAAATTCCGTTTTAATTTTTTCCGAAGATTCTGCTTTTTCTTTTGCAGAAGTCAATTCTTCCAACATAATTTTCTTTTCGGTAATATCTTCTTTAATAGCCACAAAATGAGTAATCTTTCCTTCGTCATTAACAATGGGTGAAATAAGTGCATTTTCCCAATATAATTCTCCGTTTTTCCTTTTATTGTGAAATTCTCCTTTCCAATTTTTTCCCGATAAAATTGTTGACCACAAATGCTCATAAAAATCTACCGTTTGTTCTCCTGCGTTTAATATCCTCGGATTTTGTCCAAATGCTTCTTGCAGAGTATAACCCGTGACTTGAGTGAATTTAGGATTTATGTATTCAATAGTTCCTTCGTAATCAGTTATTACAACACTTACCGGACTTTGAATTATTGCCCTTGATAAGCGAATTGAATCCTCTTCCGCTCGTTTCCTTTCGATAAATAATGAAAGCTGATTTGCAATTATCTCAAGTGCCTTTACATTTGAAATATTAAAAGCTTTTGCATCGTCATAACTTTGAGCTGCAATAATACCAATGTTTTTTCCATTGATTCTTATTGGAACCCCAAGCCAAAGTTCTGGTAATATTCCAATAATATCAATTTCTCCTGATTCGGCTAATTCTAATATTTGCTTCTTATCAAGTAAAGTTGACTTGCCTTTTTTCATCACATAACCGGAAACAGATTTTTCAGCTTTCCAAGTCTCAATTTTATCTCTGGAATCTTCATATATGTCCATCTTAAACATTCCGGTTGTTTCATTATAAAAGGCAATATAGAGTTCATTCGTATTAATTATTTGACTGAGTTCTTCCGTAACTACAGAAATTAATTCTCTCGTTGTCTTCGATGTTACAGCCGCATTAGCAATATTGTATTGTATTTGCTGAATTAATTGATTTTGTTTCTCCTCAGTAATATCAGTTACTGCTCCAACTACTCCCAATAGTCTGTTATTTTTGTCATCCCAAATTGGTGAACCATGCGAACGCACCCAAGCGATGGATCCATCCTTCTTATATGTCCGCACTTCAACAACTGTCCTTTCGTTCCTACAAATTTTGCCATAACCTTTTTCATCCACAGACAAATCATCAGGATGAATTGTAGCTCTCCAGCCTCCAATAGCTTTAAACTCGTCAAACGTATAACCTGTTATTTTTTCAAATGAACCAGTAACCCACACAGATTCTTGGTGTCCATCCTCAAAAATTTTTGTCTGAAAAATATAGTCAGAGGTTAAATTAGAAATTAGCCTATGCTTTTCTTCGCTATCTTTTAAGTTCGATTCTATCCTATTCCTCTCGTCAATTTCATTTTTCAAATTTTCAATAAGAGTCATCGTTTCTACTTTTGATTTCTCCAATTCAAGATTCTTATTTTTAAGTTCCTCCGAACTTATTTCTAAATCTTTTAACATATCTTCAATTATTTGCTGTGCTTTTCTCATCTCGGAAATATCAATAACATACACAGATATTCCAATTATTTGTTCTGATTCATCAAAAATAGGACTATATCTACTTTCATAAAAAAGCCGACCAAACTTTTCATCTCCATATTCTTCATATAAAGCAAATTGTTCTCCGCTCAATGCTCTATCAAAATTTTCTTTTGCTTTTTTCTTGTCTTCATTATTGTTAATAAACTCTAATATATTCTTGCCGTTTTCAATATCACTCCCCCAAATAGCTTTCATAGTTTTTTTATGCGTAAGCGTAAATTCGAGATAACAATAATTTCTATCCAAAGCAAAAACAACAATACCTTCGGGGCTTTCAAGAATAGCTTTTTTCAAAAATGACAGGCTTTTAAATTTCTCTTCGCTTTCCTGCAGACTTTTTTTGAATTTTTGATTGCCTCTTGCAACAATGATAATTCCAATTAGACCGAGAAGCCCAATTAATAAATGGAAAGTTCGTAGTCTTCCAATTACAAGTTTTGAAGCAGAAACGTATGACTGATAAGGAATGCTAATACTTATTCCACCTCGAATATCACCTAACTTATAACCTTGTTTAGCGTGGCACTTCAGACATGGTTTTTCCGTAACAAGCGGAGCCATGTAACGTAATTTAAAAGTTCCTCTTACTTTTTCTAACGAGGAATACTCTTTGACTCCATTTTCAAATAATTGCAGTGCGTGTGTTTCCCATTTATCCGCCTTGTTTTCGAGTCGGATTGGTTTTAAACTTGTAATATGTCCTTTAACGCTATCACCAACATTTTCAAGTTTATGAACCATTCTTGTCATATAAGCCGGATTTACAAGCGTTAATTTTGTGCCATCTTTTGTTTCAACATCTCTGTTAGGTACATTGAGATATTTGTTCGGTTTTGTATAATCGGAAACACGAACATAAACACCACCTTCTTTTGCATTCCATCTCCGGTAAATTACATCCTTCCTAAAATTAGTTCTGGCTTCTTTTAACGCAAGATTGTAAATATCCTTTGAGATATAATCATCCCAACTTAGATAGGAGATAATAAGAATTAAAATCCATACAATAGCAGTTACATAAGGAAATGTTTTGTTGTTTCTGAATTTGTAGAAGGATTTTTTCATTTATATATTAAATTAAAATTATATGGGTACCAACTATTACGTAGCTATAGTCGATAAAAATTGAAAAATCTTTAATTAATAATTACAATAATTTGCCCCTTATTTTTTTCAGACATTCTGAACTATGCTTAGTTGAAAAATGAAATTATTAATTTTATTCTTTCCCCCTAAGCAGATTTCCTTTTATTGCACAAAAGGAATAAATTGCATAGCGATTAGCAATTATAAAACATAAATTTAACATAATTACTACATATATGAAATAAAAACAAAAAGTTTTTATATTTAATAATACATGGGCCACTCTAAAAAGCCCCAAACGGACTAAAGTCCGTTTGGGGAAGTTCGTTTTTGGTCTGTTTCCCCACGACTGAAGTCGTGGGTTAGTCAAAATATTACTTTTTAGAGT
>CAZXDS010000053.1:0-17618 GCA_964639525.1 uncultured Melioribacteraceae bacterium
TTTGGATATTGGAAAATTCCGCCATACTTGATTCGGGCAATATTTACGGCACTGAAATAGATATTACGGAGAGGAAAAAAGTGATAAAAGAACTTGAAGAAAGCGAAAAAAAATTCAAGCTAATTTTTGATGAAGCAAACGATGCTATCTATCTTTATAAAATTAACAAAAATGCAATGCCGACCATATATATGGTTAATAAAACAGCGTGTAAAAATCATGGTTACACTTTAGACGAATTAATCGGAAAGCCTGTTTCATTTCTTGATGCCGAATCTTCTAAAAAAACAATTGAACCGAATTTTAAGAGAATAATGAACGGAGAGTTTTTAACATTTGAAGTAAAACACATTAGAAAAAACGGTTCTGAATTTCCGGTTGAAATAACAGCTCATGCCGTTACAATTTTTGATGAAAAATATATAATTGTTATTGCTCGCGATATAACGGAAAGATATGAAAATGCAAAAGCATTAAAAGAAAGCGAAAGAAAGTTTAAACTGCTTACCGAATCATCTCCGTTCGGGATAATTGTTCACGAAAACGGAATACTTAAGTATGCAAACCGGGCTGCAAAACAAATACTTCAGGGTAAGGTTTCAAAATCCTATGAAGGTTTAAACGTCTTTGATTTTGTTCATCCCGATTACAAAACATCAGCGATGGAAAGAGCGAAAGAAATAATTGCTTCCGGTAAAGCGAAACGTACCACCGATGAAAAATATATTACACTAAAAGGAGATATAATTGATGTTGACGAAACGGCTATTCCATTGAATATAATAGGGAAAGGTTCTATTCAAGTTATTTTTACGGATATAACCGAAAGAAAAAGGTTACAAACCGAATTGGAAGAATACCGGAAAAATCTTGAACAGAAAGTTTTGGAACGGACAAAAGAACTAAAAGAATCGGAAGATAAATATCGCGTTCTTGCCGAAACATCAGATGCCTTTATTGCGAGGATGGATAGCAACGGTAAACTACTTTATGCAAATAATGCACTATTATCAGCGGCAGGAAAAAGTTCAATGGACGTTATCGGTAAAGATCATTCTGAAATTACAAATAAAGAAAAATCGGGTGTAATGGAAAAGCTGCAATCATTAATATCAAAAACGCTTGCAGAAAATATATCGCAAAGAATGGAAATGAAAGTGCCATGGGGCGGCTGGGTAGAATGGCATTTTACGTCCGAAAGCAAAAAAACGGGAAAGTCCGAAAATGTTGTTATAATAGGCTATGATGTAACTCAAAAAAGAAAAGCACAGCAGAAATTACAATCAGCTTTAGAAAAGGAGAAATCGGTAAACGACTTAAAAACACAATTCATTTCCACTGTTTCGCACGAATTCCGCACACCGCTTACATCAATGTTTTCATCGATAGAACTCCTTGAAAGATACGGCGAAAAATGGGATAATGTAAAAAAGGGGAATCATTTTAGAACAATAAAAGATTCCATAGGCAGGTTAACCGAAATGCTTGAAGATGTTCTGTTGCTCAGCCGTGTAGAGCATAGAACAATTAAATTAAATTTAAGTAAAACTAATTTAAAGGAACTTTGTACGGCGGTTGTTGATAATATTAAACCGCTTTTATTGGAAACTCACAATTTGATTTTCAATTATCAATTAAAAGAAGACGAATATTTGCTCGACAAAAAATTAGTTGTTCCAATACTTTCGAACCTAATATCAAATGCAGTAAAATATTCGCCCGGCGGAGGTGAAATTTATTTTTCTGTAATACGGCGAAAAGATAAATTAAAATTTGTAATAAGTGATGAAGGTTACGGGATTTCAAAAACAGATGTTAAAAAACTTTTCAAAGAGTTTTTCCGTAGTGAAACCGTTGAGCACATAAAAGGAACAGGTTTGGGTTTGTCAATTGTAAAAAAATATATTGAAATACATAATGGTACCGTTTCGGTTACAAGTGAACTTGGAAAAGGAACGGAATTTACTGTTTTAATTCCGGTTGATTTGAAATAATGGCGTTGTATAAAAACAAATATCGAATTGAATCAACCCGTTTGCAGAATTGGAATTACGGTTGGAATGGTAAATATTTTATAACGGTTCTAACAAAAAACAGAATCAATTATTTTGGCGAAATAAAATCGCGTAAAATGTATTTGTCGGATATTGGAATTATTGCCGATAAAATTTGGTGCGAAATAATATATCACACAAAAAATGTAAAATTGGATGCGTTTGTTGTAATGCCGAATCATATACATGGGATATTGATTTTGGATAAGGATTGTGGAAATGAAAACAAACGTAGAGACAACGCATGCGTTGTCTCTACGCCAACGCCCGACAATTCAACAACGTTGCAAAATTCAACAACGGTAACGAATTTACAAACGCCGAAAAATAAAAAAAACGATAAAACAATCGGTCAAAAACGATTTCAAAATCAGGGTAAAAATACAATATCATCAATAATCGGCGGATATAAATCCGCCGTTTCAAAACACGCGCATCGTTTGGGATTTGAATTTAATTGGCAATCGCGATTTTATGACGTAATTATTAAAAATGACACAGATTATGAACGGATAAAAAATTATATTATCAATAACCCCCAAAATTGGAATAACGATATATCTAAATATTAAAATGAATTATAAAATATTAATTATAGAAGACGACGCATTTGTTCGCAGAAACATTGAGGAACTGCTGCATGAAGAAGGGTATGGAACAATAGTTTCGGCAAACGGTAAAGAAGGAATTGAAAATGTAAAACGAACTCTTCCGGATTTAATAATATGCGATATTATGATGCCGGAGCTTAATGGATTTAAAGTAAAAGAAATATTAAACCGATCCGATGAAACATTTGATATACCTTTAATATATTTAACGGCAAAAACCGATGCAGCCGATTTGCGGATAGGGATGAACCTTGGTGCTGACGATTACATTTTTAAACCTTATAAATCCGATGATTTATTAAGAGCTGTAAACCTGAAATTATCGAAGCACGAAAGACTGATTGCAAAAATAGAAAACAAAAAGAATAAAGAGTTTGCAGAAGACGAAACTCTTTTTATTGGTATTCATCAAAAGTTAAGAACAAAAATTAATAATATTGTTTACATTAAAGCGGAGAACCAATATACAACAATTCATTTAAGCAGCGGTAAATTTTATTATCTGCGTAAATCATTAACTTATTGGGAAAACACATTTCCGAAAACAATTTTCAAAAGAATACACCGTTCTTGTATAGTCAATTTAAATTTTGTTGAAAAAATAGAAAAACAAAAGAACGGCAGTTTAAAATTAAAGTTAATAAACTCACCGGAACTTTTTACAGTAGGCAGGCGTTTTGCAGAAAATATAAAAACAAATATTTTATAAAACCTTTCTGCCTGTTACAACATTATTATTCCATTCACAACAATTTACTTTGAATTATCTTCTTTTCATAAGAGATTGTATCCAAATAATTATTTGGAGTGCGTTTTAGTGAATAAAATATTGGTAGTTGAAGATGAAGAACAAGTTCGCGAGAATATAGTTGAACTTTTGGAAAATGAAGATTTTGAGGTAGCGGAAGCCGAAAACGCATTAGTCGGGTTAAAATATCTGCAGAAAGAACTGCCGGATTTAATTCTAAGCGATATAATGATGCCGTATTTTAACGGGTTTGAATTCTACGAAAAAGTACGTCAAAAATATCTTAATAAAAACATACCTTTTCTTTTTTTATCCGCACGCATGGATGAAGATACAATGAAACATGCAATGGAAATTGGTGCCGACGATTTTATTACAAAACCTTACAAAGCTGAAGATTTATTAAAAAGGATTACTAGCAGGCTGGAAAAGAAGCAAGTTATTGATGGCAAGTTTGAAAAATTAAAGTTAGACATTGCAATGTATGTTCCGCATGAATTGAAAACCCCGCTTATTCCGGTACTCGGTTTGTCCGAAATGCTGCTTAATGATTTTACTAGTTTTACCGATGATGAAAAACTTGAAATGATCGCTTCAATTCATCGCTCTGCTCTTCGTTTTAAAGAACGGATTGAAAAATTCACAAAATATTCCGAGTTAAAAACCTTAGAAACAGATGCAAAAAAAGCACTTACGGTAACATTGAATCCGGCAGAAAATGTTTTTAGAGCTAAAGCAAAAAGGAGCTATCATTGTTCCGAGCGATATAATGATATTGAATTTTTATTTGAAGATGCAGAACTAACAATTAATGAAACCGATTTTGAAACAATGATGTTCGAGTTTGTGGAAAACGCTTGTAAATTTTCGCCTCAATCAACAAACATAAAAATTACCGGTAAAAATATAGATGATAAATATGCTATTGAAATAGTTTCGCATGGTAATAAATTAAATATGGATGTTTTTGAAGGCTTTCATCAAACAGAAAAAAGCAATTATCAACAAATTGGCAATGGACTTGGATTTGCAATTATTCGCTTAATATTGGAAAAATATAAACTTAAATTATCATTTAATTATGATGAACAAAATAGAAATATTATTACAATAAGCTTTCCTATTAAGTGAAATACATATAGTAAATTATTTAAGTGAGAATTATTAAGGAAGAATCAAAAATCAGGGCTAAATTCTTAAGAGATTTACACTTTTGAAATTTAATTTTAGTCCGATAAGAAATAATGAAATTAGGAGAATACGTTTATTCTATTTATTGCAATGTTTTTATTTCAAAATATAAATTTATGAAATAGTATTCTTGAACCTAAAAAATTAATTATATAAAAATTGTTTAATACATTTATTAAACATTTAGTAATATTTGCCGATAATAAAATACATGAAATCAAACGGTTTCTTTTATGAATAGTTCTATACAAATGTTGCGAACAATTCTAAAAAAAAGTTACCATTGTTTTCGAATTAATAACTGATTGGATAATCCCGTTTTAATCGGAATGATTAAAATATAAAATGTTGTATTGAACATATTTCAACGAGAGCATAGAGCATTATTACTCTAATGCACGTTTATGATAGAATAGGTATCTAACAATTTACGCAAACAAAAAAAGGTAGGCTATGAAAAATTTCAAAAATCTCAAAATCGAAACTAAAATATTTAGTCTGGCGGGCTTTTTAATTTTAATCGCTCTTATTACAATGGGGCTTTCCAAACTAAGCAGCAATGCTAAAGATGAGGTTATAACTGCAGGTAATATTGATAGTTATATGTTGCAGGCAAGACGCTCTGAAAAGGATTTTTTTGCCCGTACTGATTTGAAGTATGCTGACAAAGTTAAGAAATCCTACGAAAATATCTTAAAAATAACTTCTGAGTTTAACGGTGATAAGAAATATGATGAGATTACAAATGCCGCCAAATCGTACTATGATAATTTTCAAAAAGCAGTGCAAGTAGAAAAAGAACTCGGCTTAAATGAAAAACTCGGTTTGCAAGGCACACTTCGTGATGATGTCCACGCTGTTGAAGCAATTGCAAAAAGTACTAATAAAGATAAAATTATGGTCCAAATGTTAATGGCAAGACGCCACGAAAAGGATTTTATGTTAAGAGGTGCCGACAAATATATTGGAGAGTTACATGATGCTGTTAATAATATGATTAAGTTAGCACAATCATCAAATTTATCTGCCGACATAAAATCTAAAGTTATTTCTCTTTCGCAAAGCTATCAAAAAAGTTTTGATAATTTTGCTTCAAAGATTAAGGATAGAAAATTGGCTGTTGAAAATTTAACAACTGCGGTGCATAAAATTGAACCTTTGGTATCTCATCTTGAAGAATCGGCTAAAAGTAATGCTTCATTTTGGATGTCACTCGGTTTAATAGTTGCGTTCATTTCAATATTGATTGGGCTTATTCTTTCTTATTTTGTAATAAAAATAATTACCGAGCCGATTTTGAGTTTAACAAAAAATGCAAAATTATTTGCTGACGGGGATACTAATGTAACAATTGAAGCAAAGTCTGATGATGAGATTGGAGTATTGAGCAAAGTAATGAATAAAATGATAGAGCAAATCGGCTTACATATTTCATATCTTGAAAATCTCCCTACTCCGGTTTTGGTAATAGATAAAGAATTTAATTTAGTGTTTATAAATAAAATCGGACAGGAATTAGTTAATAAAAATTTGAATGAATGTAAAAATTATAAATGCTATGAACTTATGCATGCCGATCATTGCCAAACAGCTGAATGCCGTTTGCATCAAGCAATGGATGATAGACAAGTCCACGGTTCCGAGCAAGTTGCAAGACCAAATGGAAAAGAGTTAGATATTATGTACACAGGTTCTCCAGTACTGGATAAAGCTGAAAAAATAATTGGTGCGGTAGAGTTTGTAGCAGATATTTCGAATGTAAAAGAAGCTGAGAAATATCTCGGCAGAAGCACAAATACAATAATGGCGGCAATGGAAAGATTTGCACAGGGTGATTTAACCGTTCAAGTAAAAGCTGAAAAAACCGGCGACACAATAGCAAAACTATTTGCAGCCTTTAATGAAACAGTTTTGAAAATGAAACAAATAATACTGCAAGTAACGGAAGCGGTAGATGCCACAGCAAGTGCAAGCACGCAAATATCTTCGAGTGCGGAAGAAATGGCAGCCGGAGCACAAGAACAGAGTGCACAAACCGGTGAAGTTTCGGCAGCAGTTGAACAAATGGCAGCAACAATTGTTGAAGCAACACAAAACGCAACAGAAGCAGCAGAACTTGCAAAACAAGCCGGAGATACTGCTAATGAAGGCGGCGAAGTTGTAAAACAAACAATTGAAGGTATTGAAAATATTGCAAATGTTGTTTCAGATGCGTCTGAAATAGTTGAAGAACTCGGCGTAAGCAGTAATAAGATTGGTGAAATAATACAAGTAATTGATGACATAGCAGACCAAACTAATTTGCTCGCATTAAATGCAGCAATAGAAGCGGCTCGAGCCGGAGAACAAGGAAGAGGTTTTGCAGTAGTTGCCGACGAAGTAAGGAAACTCGCTGAAAGAACAACAACGGCAACAAAGGAAATAGCCGGAATGATAAAACAAATTCAATCCCAAACAGCCGGAGCGGTTGAATCAATGCGTGCAGGGAAAGAAGAAACAGTAAAAGGCAAAGAGTTAGCAAGCAAAGCAGGCATATCGTTGGATGAAATAAAAATTGGCTCCGATCATGTAATGAATGCAGTAGAGCAAGTAGCCACAGCGAGTGAGGAACAATCAGCCACAGTAGAGCAGATAAGTAAAAATGTGGAAGGAATAAATTCAGTAGCACAAGAATCAGCTGTCGGAGTAGAGCAAATAGCAAGAGCTTCTGAAGATTTGAACAGGCTGACGGAAAACTTACAGCAATTGGTTCAGCAGTTCAAAATAAACGACGGGAATGAACAAAGCAGCATTAATGGGAATGGAAATTTGCACCACAGTGAAGAGCATTTATTGAGTAATTAGCGGTAATGGAAAACCTTCGAGGTTGCTGTTTTTATCCTCGAAGGTTGCTCTTAAATAAAGGAAAATGAAACGAAATAATTGAACCATTTAATACTATCGAAAAATGGTATAAACTTAAACCGGAACTTTTTAATCAAAATTATCCGGATTTTAAAAATAAACTATTAACTTTAGGAAAACATTATTATATAAGGTACAGTAAACAAACTTGTGAAATTTGAAACGTTATTAATTAAACTTTTCATTTTTTCTTTCGACAATGTATTTTATAGAGGTAAAACATCATTAAATTGGAGGTACTATCATGGAAAAAAAGGAAACACGTTTTTCTTTTACAAAAACAAATCTATTTATTTTTGCAACTTTTTTAATTTTTAGTTCTTTGTATGCACAAGAATTTCCGTTGCGCAGCAAATACCCGTCCGTTAAAACAATTTCAACAGAGTCCCTAGCAAAAGGACTCGGCAAAACACTTTTGGTTGTAGATGCACGTAACCAAGTTGAATTTAATGCTATTCACATTAAAGGTGCTTTTAATGATAAAGTTGGAAATATGAATTTCGGCGAAAAGTTAAACGCGTTAACAAAAGAGAAAAAAAGCGAAAAGATAGTTTTTTATTGTAACGGCGGTATGTGTAAAAAAAGTTTTAAGGCAAACATTGAAGCTAAAAAATTAGGTTACACGAATACATTTTCTTATGACGCCGGTATTTTTGTATGGGCAAACGCACATCCGGAAAATACTTTATTAATGGGAAAAATTTTATTAGATAAATCAGCATTAATATCCCAAAAGGAATTTAGCGACAAATTATTAGAAAAATCGAAATTTGAAAAACAATCAGCATCTAATAATTCGATGCTTATTGATGTAAGAGACCCTGCACAGAGAAAAATGGCTCCAAAATTCAAAAATAAAATTATAAAATCTTCTATGGATAAATTGGTGAACTTATTAAATCAAAAATATTTTAAGAATAAAGTCGGAACAAAAACACTTTACTTCTTTGATGCTGTTGGCAAACAAGTAAGATGGTTGCAATATTATTTGGAAGAATACGGATACAATAATTATTACTTTCTCAAAGGTGGTGTGAAAGCATATTCCAAATAATTTTTTTATTTAAAATTCGATAAATAGAAACCTAAATTAAATTTTGCCGCACTTTCTTGGAAAAGGGATGAAGATTAGCGACTGGTGTATTGCAAGATAATAAACACCAAAAGCAACAGCCGAATTAAATAAAAATAACTTTAATAATTATACTTAAATATTCAAAAATATTTGAGTATAATAATTTTAACTAATTATGTTTGGGGAAAAATCATGGGAATTTTAGGACAAAAATATAGCAAATCATTATTAATAAAATTGCTTTCAGTTTATCTACTCGGTATGCTGGCTTTAATTTTTGTTGTTCTAAAAGTACAGTCAAATGTATTAACTAATAACTTATTAAAATTACAAAAAGATAAATTTGAAAAGTTGGGCAATACGATAGCTTCTGCGAGTAGCGATCCAATGAGCAATTTTAATTTTGCACTGCTAAATGAATTTGCTTCGCATATATCGAAAGATAAAGATGTAATTGATATCGTTTTTTCTGATACTGATGGGAAAAGATTAAATGATAAAAAAAATAAAGGGGTTTTATCTTCCAATTTATTAGTTGAGACAACTTATTCGTTTCCGATATTAAGTGAAGGTTCAAAAATAGGACTGCTAAAAATTATAACGAACAACAGAGGTATGGAAGCTTTAAATTCTAACTTGCGATTTAAAATTGGCATAGCATTTATCGGCGGACTTGTTCTGTTTATTATTTTAGTTTGGCTCACTTCTTCTAAACTTATAATACGGCCGTTAAATACTTTATTATCATCAATTGAATTATTTAAAAAAGGAAATAAGGATATTAAGGTTGATGTTAAATCGGCAGACGAAATTGGTAATGTAGGCCAAGCGTTGCAGAATATGATAGAAAGTATTCATGAAGGGGAAGTTCGGTTGGAAATAGAGCGTAGAGAAGCCAAACAAAAAGACGAAGAAGCATTAAAAAAGATGGAAGAGAAAAATGATTATTTATCCCGTTCAACTGCACATTTATTAACTAATTTAGAAAAATTTGCGAAAGGAGATTTGACAGTACATGTAAAATCGGAAAAAGGAAATGATGATATTGCAAAACTTTTTAATGGGTTTAACACAGCGGTTGAAAATATAAAAAAAATGATGCTGCAAGTGGCAAATGCAGTGGATGCGACGGCAAGTGCAAGTACGCAAATATCATCAAGTGCGGAAGAAATGGCAGCCGGAGCACAAGAACAGAGTGCACAAACCGGTGAAGTTTCGGCAGCAGTTGAACAAATGGCAGCAACAATTGTTGAAGCAACACAAAACGCAACAGAAGCAGCAGAACTTGCAAAACAAGCCGGAGATACTGCTAATGAAGGCGGCGAAGTTGTAAAACAAACAATTGAAGGTATTGAAAATATTGCAAATGTTGTTTCAGATGCGTCTGAAATAGTTGAAGAACTCGGCGTAAGCAGTAATAAGATTGGTGAAATAATACAAGTAATTGATGACATAGCAGACCAAACTAATTTGCTCGCATTAAATGCAGCAATAGAAGCGGCTCGAGCCGGAGAACAAGGAAGAGGTTTTGCAGTAGTTGCCGACGAAGTAAGGAAACTCGCTGAAAGAACAACAACGGCAACAAAGGAAATAGCCGGAATGATAAAACAAATTCAATCCCAAACAGCCGGAGCGGTTGAATCAATGCGTGCAGGGAAAGAAGAAACAGTAAAAGGCAAAGAGTTAGCAAGCAAAGCAGGCATATCGTTGGATGAAATAAAAATTGGCTCCGATCATGTAATGAATGCAGTAGAGCAAGTAGCCACAGCGAGTGAGGAACAATCAGCCACAGTAGAGCAGATAAGTAAAAATGTGGAAGGAATAAATTCAGTAGCACAAGAATCAGCTGTCGGAGTAGAGCAAATAGCAAGAGCTTCTGAAGATTTGAACAGGCTGACGGAAAACTTACAGCAATTGGTTCAGCAGTTCAAAATAAACGACGGGAATGAACAAAGCAGCATTAATGGGAATGGAAATTTGCACCACAGTGAAGAGCATTTATTGAGTAATTAGCGGTAATGGAAAACCTTCGAGGTTGCTGTTTTTATCCTCGAAATGGTGTTGAGGCAACCTTGAAGGTCAAAAACAAAGCGATCCGTCAACAGCCGGATTCAAGAACCTTCAAGGTTTAAACCTTCGAGGTTGCTGTTTTTATCCTCGAAGGTTGCTCTTAAAATTAAATAAAGGAAAATAAAATGAGCGAAATAGAAAATCAAATTATTCAGTTAGTAAGTTTTAAGTTGGGTAAAGAAGAATTTGGAGTTGACATTCTTAAAGTACAAGAAATAAACCGCATGTTAGAAATAACGGAAATGCCGAATTCCCCGGATTTTGTAGAGGGAATAATTAATTTGCGAGGAAGAATAATACCGGTAATAGATTTGAAAAAACGTTTAAGTATGCCCGCAAAAGAGCATGATAGTTCAACACGGATAATAGTAGTAGAGCTAAATGGAAAAACAGTAGGTTTTGTAGTTGATGAAGTAAGCGAAGTTCTTCGGATAGAATCAAATATAACAGAACCGCCGCCTGATATGGTTGCCGGAATAGATTCCGATTATATAACCGCAGTAGCAAAATTGGAAGACAGACTGCTGATACTTCTTGATTTGAATAAAATACTTTCACAAGAGGAAGAAAAAGAGTTACAGGAAGTTTAATTAAATTTGACTTCGATATTCTTTGCTGTAAAATAAGCCGACTGTTCGCAGAATTCTTTGAGGAAAGTCGGCTTTACAAAATTGTAAAACAAACCTTCTGGTTTGTTTCTTTAGCACAAAACAACGAAAAGGGAAAATATTTTCCTTATTTCAATTAGATGATTGATTTATTCTTGTGTTTTTTTACCATCCAAGGAACCGACCGGAAGGTCGGTTCTACAAAACAAATAGTACCACTCACCGATAAATTATAATGTTTTACCGATTTCCCTTTTCAATAAAGAAAAATCTGTTATATATTTGCATAAAAACACTGGAGCTAAAATGTCATCGGATAAAAATTCAAGCATAAGAATTGTAATTGGAATTATTTTAATTTTTATGGGTGTGGCAGCACTTTTAGATAATTTCGATTTTCTTGATTTATATATTCCTTATGAAATATATGATTTTATATTTAGTTGGGAAACTGTTTTTATTATAATCGGTTTGGTTATGTTTTATACAAACAGAAAATCTGCCGGAATTATTTTCGTGGCGGTGGGTTTGTTTGGATATTTCCCTGAATTTTGGCCTCTTGTTTTAGTGTTTATCGGGGTTTATATATTATACCGAAAAGATTTGGAATCAAAAAATTCGGATGATTTCACTGAAAATGATTTTATTGATGACGTGGCGATTTTCGGCGGATCAAAAAAAATAATTTCCTCGCAGAATTTCGGTGGCGGAAAAACCACTGCTGTTTTCGGTGGCTCGGAATACGATTTAAGAGATGCGGCTTTAGCGGAAGGAAATAATGTGATTGATGTATTTGCAATTTTTGGCGGTTCTACTTTTCTTATTTCAGAAAAATGGAATGTTAATATTGATATTATCCCGATTTTTGGAGGATTTAAAGATAAAAGAAAAACTTCACCCGATATTGAGAAAATGAATGATAGAAGCCTAACTATAAAGGGACTTGTAATTTTCGGTGGCGGTGAAATCAGGAATTAAGAATCCCAATATAATGTAATATTGTTACCGTTTTTTTTTCTGATAAGCAATGACACTTAATAAAAGAAATTTAAATAAATAAAATATAAATAATAAGGAGTATTTTATGCATCCTATTGGTTTTTTATCTTTGATTTATATGATAATTGTTCCATTGTTTTTTTTGATAGTTCCTCTTGTTGACATACTAAAAAATGAGTTTAACGGAAATAATAAAATAATATGGATTATGGTTGTAATATTTTTGCCTGTGTTAGGCGGAATGTTATACTTTGTATTAGGAATAGGTCGTAATCATAAAGTATTTAATTAATTTCAGAAAATTGAGTCCACTCTGAAAAGTAATATTTTCATTAACCCCACGTTTCAACGTGGGGAAAACAAGATAGAAACATACAATCCCAAACGGGTTTTAACCCGTTTGGAGTTTTTCGGAGTGGACTCAAAAATTAATTATGCAAAAAAATATTTTTAATTGTTTAAATAATTTTTATTAAAAGCATTATATATTGAACAAGGTGATTTATGAATAGATCAAACGGAAGAGCTGTACTTGGCGGATTGTTTATAATAATAGGGCTACTATTAATTTTAGATAATTTCACATTTGTTAGGATACATATTTTTTCGTGGCCTGTTATTTTAATAATTATTGGAGGAATAATTCTATCCAATTCACATAGAAGTAATTGGGGATTTTTTCTTGTCGGGTGGGGAATTTTTGGACTTCTCTCAAGAACATTCGGATTTAGTATTGAATACTTGATTGGGGAATATTGGCCGGTTGCAATTATATTGTTGGGACTATATATGATTTTAAGAAGAGAAAATCCGGCAAAAAATTCCTTTGAAAATAGTACTGATTCCGAATCTGATTTTATTGACGACACCTCTGTGTTTGCAGATAATAAGAGAACATTGCTTTCTAAAAATTTTAAGGGAGGGAAAATCACTACTCTATTTGGAAGTACTTCGCTAAATTTGCGTGAAACTGAGCTTGCCGAAGGTAACCAAATACTCGATATTGTTTCAATTTTTGGCGGAGTTACTATTGAAGCAAGGAATGATTTTAATATCGTGATAAATGTTTCCGCAATTTTCGGAGGTTTTGAAGATAAACGTAGAAAAGCTCCGAATGAAATTCCTCAAAGTGATAGGGGACTTACTATTAAAGGGCTGACGCTTTTCGGCGGCGGAGTGATTTATAATTAGAACTTTGAAATTAGAAATTATTAAAATGAATAACCCTTATTTGCATAAAAATGAATTTATATTGACCTATTTGGGATTAGGATTAACTATAATTATCATCCATTTTTTATCTTTATTTTATGCGGTTGATATTGCACTTATAGCTGCAGCGGCGGATAGCATTGTCTATAATTTTTTACTCATTGTTTTGGGTACAAGCCTTTGGTTTGCTGTAAAATACAGTGTTTCAACTGCGGAAAAATTATCCAAAATTTTACTCAATAATTTGGCGGCGGCAATTACAATGTCTGTAATTTGGACATTCACCGGATATTATTTCCTAAAATATTTATTCCCTGAAAATACCGCCTATCTTGAATTTTTACAAAGCTCAATTATTTGGAGGCTATTAATCGGCATCTTATTTTTCTCAATAATTTCAATGTTTAATTTTTTCCTAATTTATTACAACAATTACAAAGATAAATTAGTTGAGGAAGCCGAATTAAATCGGCTGGTTAAAGATTCGGAATTACGAACTTTAAAATATCAAATAAATCCGCATTTCATTTTTAACAGTCTTAATTCTATAAGTTCGCTTACAATGTCAGAACCTTCAAAAGCACAGGAAATGACTATAAAATTATCAAATTATTTGCGCGGCACACTTTCTAAAAATGAAAAACAATTTGTAAAACTTTCGGAAGAATTGAGCAATGTTAAATTATATATGGATATTGAAAAAGTGCGATTCCCCGACCAATTTAAGTATATTGAAAATATTAGGGAGGAATGCAGTAAAGTTGAAGTGCCGAATATGCTGCTTCAGCCTGTAGTTGAAAATGCAATTAAACACGGAGTTTATGAAAGTCTTGATGAAGTTACAATAACTTTAAATTGCGGATTTGAAAAAGGTTATTTAAAAATTGAAATAATAAATAATTTTGATCCGGGAAGCAGAAATAAAAAAGGGAAAGGAATCGGTTTACAAAATATTAAAAATCGACTATCATTAATCTATGGGCAGAACGATTTGCTGACTACAAAATCAGATGAAAATATTTTTACGGCAGTAATTTATATTCCAATAAACGGAGAATAAAATGGGCGAAGGGAAAATAAGAACTATAATTATTGACGATGAAAAACTTGCAAGAAATATTATTAAAAATTATGTAAATGAACATTCCGAAATTGAATTGATTGCCGAATGCTCCAACGGCTTTGACGGGATTAAATCAATAAATGAAATGAAACCCGACATTGTTTTCCTCGACATTCAAATGCCGAAATTAAACGGATTTGAAATGCTCGAATTGCTAGAAGAACATCCTGTTATTATTTTTTCTACTGCGTATGATGAATATGCAGTAAAAGCATTTGATATGAACGCAACCGATTATTTGTTAAAACCCTATTCCTACGAAAGATTTGACGAAGCACTTGAACGTGCAGTTAAAAAATTGAACTCAAATCAAAAGGATAGTCAAAATTTTAATCAAATTATTGAATCCGCTGTACAGAACGAAGGCTATTTAAATAGAATAGTTGTTAAGCAAAATCAGAAAGTCGAAATTATTCCGGTAGATACGATTACATATTTTGAAGCTCAAGATGATTATGTGCAAATAGTTTGTGAGCAAGGAAAATTTTTAAAGCAAAAAACAATGAAGTATTTTGAGAAACATCTTGATCCCGAAGATTTTGTGAGAATTCACAGAAGCTATATTGCAAACATTCCCGAAATTAAAAAAATAGAGCTTTTTGAAAAGGGAAGCTACAAGGTAATATTATCAGACCAATCAAAACTACCAATCAGTAAAAGCGGGTATGCTAAACTGAAAGAAATATTAAAATAGTTTTAATTTGGGTTAAATAATATTTTGATGTACCGGATATTTAGCAATCAGGTAGTTGCCGGATAATATCTTTGTGTATCTTAGTGATTTCTTTGTGTAACTCTGTGCCATAGCTCTATTATCAGAGCAAGCTATTACACTAAGTTTCACAAAGTAAAAAGAAAGTTTCACAAAGTTTAGGTGACATTATGGATGAAAATGAATTTTATAAAATTTGCACAAAAGAATACACAGAGAAATATTTCAATAAAATTAAAGATTACTACAAATGGCAGAAATACCAAATAGAATAAAAAAAATCATTGATAAGTATATTAAATTATTAAATTTAAATAACTTTAATATTGAATGTGCCTATTTATTCAGAAGCTATGCCAGAGGAAACTATTCTGAATTGAGTGATATTGACATTGCTTTGGTTTCTGAAAAATTTGACGGCATTCGATTTTCCGATAGAGATAAAATTGCAGAAATAACTCTTTCTGTTAGTTATGATATTGAAGTGCTTCCATTCAACCCAATTGATTTCAACTCTGATAATCCATTTGTAAAAGAAATTTTAAGTACAGGTATTAAAGTTGCATAGCTATAAATTTCTAATTTCTAATAATTTCCTTTTCAGATAATTGAAGTTGACTATGCCGATATTTATATTTTGATTCAAAAGATTGAGGAAATTGAATAATGAACATTGATAAAGATTTACGCTCCATTCAGGAAGTACGTGCATTAACACAAACTGCAAAAGAAGCTCAATTAGAATTTAAGTATTACAGTCAGGAACAGGTTGACAAAATTGTAAAAGCTATGGCGGATGCAGGATTTGCAGAATCGGAGAGACTTGCAAAAATGGCTTGCGAAGAAACAGGCTTCGGCATTGTAGAAGACAAAATAAAAAAGAACCAATTCGGTTCACGCGATGTTTATAATTCAATAAAAGATTTGAAAACAGTCGGCGTAATTGATGTTTTAGAAAACGGTAAATTGGTTAAAATTGCCGAACCAATGGGAGTTGTAGCTGCTTTAATTCCTTCAACAAACCCGACATCCACGGCAATGTTTAAAGCAATAATTTCGCTTAAAACGCGAAATGCAATTGTTGCGAGCCCTCATCCCAAAGCAATTGTTTCTACACAAGAGGCGTTGAATGTTGTTCGTACGGCTGCGGAAAAAGCAGGTGCACCGAAAGGTTTAATTCACTGTATGACAATGCCGACAATGGAAGGCACAAGTGAATTGATGAAGAACGAAAATGTTTCCGTTATTCTTGCAACCGGAAGTACGCCTATGGTAAAAGCTGCTTACAGTGCCGGAACTCCGGCTTACGGTGTTGGTTCGGGAAACGTTCCCGCTTTTATTGAAAGAACAGCAGATTACAAAAAAGCCGTTGCCGATATTATTTACGGCACTTCATTCGATAACGGAACTCTTTGCTCTTCCGAACAATCTATGATTGTTGACAGACCGATAAAAGATAAAGTTATTGAAGAAGCAAAAAAAGTTGGCGGTTACTTTTTGAACAACTCCGAAAAAACAAAATTGGAAAATGCAATTGTTAAAAACGGAAGAATTAATGCGGACATAGTCGGGAAATCTGCAAATTTTATTGCAAATTATGCGGGATTTTCTGTGCCCGAATCTACAAAAGTATTGCTTGCCGAATGTCATTCGGTTGGAAAAGAAGAACCTCTTTCCATGGAAAAACTTTCACCAACACTTGCCTTTTATGTCGTTGACGGCTGGTTGGACGGCTGCCATAAGTCAATAGAACTTCTTCGTTTCGGCGGTGTCGGGCATACACTTGCAATACATTCAAACGATGAAGCTATTATTATGAAATTTGCAATAGAGAAACCTGCTTTTAGAATTATTGTAAACTCACCAAGTTCTCTTGGCGCTGTTGGTTTTACAACTTCACTTTTACCGTCATTAACACTCGGTGTCGGAACTTGGGGCGGTTCAATAATTTCGGAAAATGTTAGTGCTAAGCATTTAATGAATATTAAAACATTAGCATTTGAAACAAATCCCATTAACAAAGGCAATAGTGTAAATTCATTAAGCAACACAAAAATAGTTTCAAAAGTTAGCAACAATAGCAGCGGGAGTTACTTAGAGCAAATTGAGGAACGCCTACTTGCTCGTGCAGGAAATCCGGTCGTTAATCCGTTCAATACAAGCAAGTTCACAAGAACAAATTCAAAACCAAAAGTTTACGGTGAAGGAATTTCGGAAACCGAAATTGAAAAAATTATAAAAGAGTTTAATTCTTAATAATTTATGAGTCCACTCTAAAAAGCCCCAAACGGACTAAAGTCCGTTTGGGGAA
>CAZXDS010000054.1:0-17489 GCA_964639525.1 uncultured Melioribacteraceae bacterium
TTAATCCTCCAATTATTCAAGTATCACCAACGGATATTACCGTTGCAATGAATGAAGGCGAAACCGGTGGAGATATTCTAACAATAAATAATACGGGCGGAAGTGATTTGAATTACAGTATTGCTATGGAAATACTTACTTCAAGCAATGCCCAAATTGATATTACATTACCGGCAAGTGGAACTTCACTTAATGACAATGCTAAGAAAAAAATCACAAGCAGTGTTAATGAGAGACACATTACAGTAAATAAGGGACTTCAATCTCCAAACGGAGCCGTATCATTATTGATATTATCTCCTGATACTGATACTGAAATATCTGATTTAGTAGCTGCAATGAACGGATTTACAGATATTGCTGTTACTCAGTTCCCTTCAGCAAACCTTGCTTCGTTAACATTAGCAGACCTAACACCCTACCAAGTTGTTCTTGTACAGAATGACCTCACTTGGGAATCAGCAAGCGGCGATCCGGCATTAGTTGGTGATGTTCTAGCTGATTATGTTGATGCAGGTGGTAAGGTAATATCTAATATGTATATGTATAGTTTCGATCAATGGCAGTTGGGCGGTAGATTTATCACTGCCGGATATGGACCTTTTGACTTTGCATCTCAGGATATGTTTGGAGCTTTCGGTCTTGGAACTGTACTTGAACCAAATCATCCTATTATGGATGGCGTTGCTGCACTTGACGATACTTGGGGACACCAAGATCCTGCACTTGCTACAAACGCTCTATTAATTGCCAATTGGGATGACGGACAACCATTACTTGCCGTTAATGATAACGTAGTAGGTTTTAACATGTTACCAATTAACGGAAACGGTGCATGGCTATTTGATATGGCAACCTTGCTTCATAATTCAGTGTTATGGCTCGGCGGAACTTCTTGGCTTGCTGTTACTCCGGCTGAAGGAACAGTGCCTGCAGGTAGTTCTGTTGACGTTACTGTCGCCATGGATGGTTCGGAATTAGCACCGGGAGATTATTTTGCAACTCTACATGTCGCAAGCAATGACCCTAATACCGCAATGACGGATGTACCTGTTACATTGGGAATTCTTTCCGGTATTGTTGATGACCTTTCGATTATTCCAACTAAGTATGAGTTGTCTCAGAATTATCCTAATCCATTTAATCCGTCAACTATGATTCGATACGCACTACCGTTTGAGTCAAAAGTTACATTGAAAATATTTGATGTATTAGGACGTGAGATAACAACGTTAGTTAATCAAACTAAAAAAGCGGGAATTCATAGTCTCGAATTTAATGCTTCTAAATTGGCAAGTGGTGTTTATTTCTTCGCAATTCATGCTGAAGGAATTGACGGAACAAACTTTGTTAATGCCAAGAAATTTATTTTAATGAAGTAACATTCCCCTGCTTTTTGAAAAGCCGATCTTTTATAGGTCGGCTTTTTTTTTCAAATTTAATTCTATCGCTGAAAAAGTTTTAGATCAAATCTTAAAGTTGGAGTTAACCTCATTATATTTTGAAAACTTCATCACAATAATTCATTTTTCAATGATGAAGATATTGTATTTATAAATTATTACACTTATTTTTGTAATCTTTATTTTATTGCGAGAGTGGCGGAATTGGTAGACGCGCTAGTCTTAGGAACTAGTATCGAGAGGTGTAGGGGTTCGAGTCCCCTCTTTCGCACAATATTTTATTTTTAGGTCGAGGATATATTGGAAACAAATGTAAAAGTGTTGAGTGATTGTGAACGAGAACTTGAAGTTACTCTCAAGTATGATGAAATTTCAGAAGAAATAAATGCTGCCTATAAAAAAGAGGGCAAATCTATTTCAGTTCCGGGATTTAGAAAAGGTAAAGTACCAAGACAAATGCTTAAAAAATTATATGGTGATGCAATTGAATATAAAGCAAGCGAAGATATCGCCAATCATAAATTTTGGGAAATATCAAAAGAACAAAATATTGAACCAATAAGTTCACCGCAAATGACAGATTTAAATTTTGTCCGTGAAGAAAAATTATCTTTTAAAGTTAAATATGAAGTTAAACCTGAACTTGAATTAAAGGATTATAAAAACCTTGAAATTCAAAAACCAATATTTAAAGTTAAAGATGAAGATATTGATACTGAAGTTGAAAGAGCAAAAAAAGAAAATGCTGTTTTTGAACCGGCAGAAATTATTGAGGACAACAATTATAAAATCGAAGTTGATTTGCAAAAATTGGATGTTGACGGAAATCCTACCGAAACACCTGCTACTCAAAATTTTGCAATTGATTTAAGCGATACAAAAGTTAATCCGGTAATTCCTGAAAACGCAAAGGGTAAAAAAGTCGGAGATAAATTCAGATTCTCTTTTACTGACGAGCACAAGCACGGTGAAGAAGTTCATAAAGAAGAATTCCACTATGAAGCTTTAGTTAAAAAAATTGATAAGCTAGTTCTTCCTGAAGAAAATGAAGAGTTTTTTAAAAAAATCAGTAAGAATAAAGCTGCAACTCTTGAGGAATTTAAAGCCGATCTTAAAATAGAATTTGAAAAATATTTCAAAGACCAATCGGAGCAAATTTATCACAATAATCTTCTATCAAAAGTTGCTGAAAATAATTCCTTTGATGTCCCTAAAGGTTATGTGGAAAATATATTAGCTCGTTTAATTGAAGCAGAAAAAGAAAAGGCAAAGCAATACGGCTACAATGACCTCAAAGATGAACAGCTCAAACCTGAATTACAACCAAGAGCTGAATGGACTGCAAAATGGCAAATAATTCAAGAAAATATAGCAAGAGTTGAAAATATTAAAGTTGAAGATGCTGACCTTGAAGAAATTGCTAAAAAAGAAGCGGAAAGTACCGGCATATCAGTTGAAAAACTTGTTAAATACTACAAAGATTCACATCGCGATGCAGGACTTATAGAGGAAAAAGTAATCAAATTTTTAGAAGATAACAATACTGTTAAAGAAATTGATGCTGATGAATTAAAGAAACAAAATGAAGAAGAAGCCGCAAAAAAAACTGAATCTAAAAAGGATGTCAAAAATGAAAAATGAAATCTATAATCAATTAATTCCTTATGTTATTGAACAAACAGGACGCGGTGAAAGAGGAATGGATATCTTTTCACGGTTGCTCCGCGAACGAATTATTTTTCTTGGTACTGCCATTGATGATCATGTTGCAAGTATTATTATTGCACAATTACTTTTTTTGGAAGCCGAAGACCCCAACAAAGATATTTCTCTTTATATCAATTCGCCCGGCGGCAGTGTTACTGCGGGATTGGCTATCTATGATACTATGAAATACATTAAAGCCGACGTTTCTACAATTTGCGTTGGTATGGCTGCCAGTATGGGAGCAATTCTTCTTGCCGGGGGCGAAGCAGGAAAGCGATCAGCACTTCCCCATTCTAAAATTATGATTCATCAACCTTGGATTGGCGGGCTTCAAGGTCAGACAACTGATATTGAAATACACGCGAAAGAAATGGTAAAAACCAGAGATAAACTCTATAATATTCTTGTTGAACATACCGGTAAATCTCTTGAAGAGATTACTAAAAACTGCGACCGAGACTATTACCTGACTTCTGAAGAGGCTAAGGAATATAAATTGATTGATACCGTTTTGGAAAAACGCGTAACACCAAATAATAAAAAAAATAAACCAAACGGTAAAGACAAAAAATAAATTTATTTACTTATTTTAAAGGGACTGTTTACAGTCCCTTTTTGTTTTTAAATAATTGAATTATCTTAACTTAATTTTATGAGGCAATTATGACAATATTAAAAAAAGTTATAGGATTTATATTTTTATTCTCCGCAATAACATTTTCCCAAAATAAACTTTTTACTATGGAAGATGTTGTGATTAATTCCTATTCTAAACTTGCACCCGAAACAAATCGCACTCTGCAATGGATCCCCAACAGTAACGAATATAGTTATGTGAATTCAAAAATTGATAAAAATACCGTGCTTAAAAGTAATTTGACTTCTTCAATTGATACTATCTATACGCTATCACAGTTGAATAACATTTTAACAAAAAATGGTTTTGAAGAAATTAAGAGACTTCCTCGCAGCAAATGGTTAAATGCAGAAACTATTCGATTTACCGAAAAAGGTTCTGTTTTTCAATACAATTATAAAACTAAACATCTTTCATTTACTAATAAAATTGATAAAGAGGCACAGAATGTTTCCTTCGCACCTAATAATGTGTATGCCGCTTATACAATTGATAATAATTTATACGCCGCATTTAATCCACTGGAATCAGTAACAATAACGAAAGATGAAAATAAAGGAATAGTCAACGGTCAAATAGTACACAGAAATGAATTTGGAATTGACCGCGGTATTTTCTGGTCACCTAAAAGCAATTATATTGCATATTACCGCAAGGATGAAACTATGGTTGCAGACTATCCTCTCGTTGATGTTACCACTACACCTGCACATTTGAAAAATATAAAATATCCTATGGCAGGGCAGAAAAGTCATCATGTAAAACTTGGCATTTACAACATAGTAAGCGGGCAAACTGTTTGGATGAAAACCGGAATGCCGCTTGACCATTACTTAACTTGTATTACTTGGGAACCCTCTGAAAAATATATTTACATTGCAATATTGAACAGAGACCAAAACCATTTATCATTAAATAAATATGATGCAACAACAGGACAAATGGTAAAAGCTTTGTTTGAGGAAACGGACACAAAATATGTACAGCCACTGCACCCGATGTATTTTATACCAAACGAACCAAACAACTTTTTATGGTTTTCGAGAAAAGACGGCTGGAATCATCTTTATAAGTATAATACAAACGGAAGGCTGTTACAAAGATTAACAAAAGGTAAATGGGAAGTATTAAATATCAATGGCTTTGATGATAATGACAACGTTTTTGTTACCGCTACTAAAGACGGTATTATGGATAGGAATTTTTACAAAGTTGATTTATCCGACGGTGGAATTGAAAGAATTACCAAAACTCAAGGTTGGCACTCTGTAAAACCAAACAGCAACGGTAAATATTTCATAGACTCATAATAAAGAACGAAAATTCCTAAAATTATTAATATTATTAATGACGAAGGCAACACACTCAAGAAAATTTCACAAGCTGAAAATCCTATTAAGGATTATAAGCGAGGTAAATTAGATTATTTCACTCTAAAAGATAAAGCCGATTTCGACCTTTATTGCAGAATGTACTATCCTGTTGATTTTGATTCAACAAAAAAATATCCCGTTATAGTGTATGTTTACGGCGGTCCCGGAGTTCAACTTGTTACAGATACTTGGTCACGCGGTCGTTATGCATTTTGGTTTATGATGATGGCACAAAAGGGTTATATTGTTTTTACTCTTGATAACAGAGGCTCCGCTAATCGCGGTAAAAATTTTGAGCAAGCCACATTCCGCCAATTGGGAACTAAGGAAATTGAAGACCAATTGGTTGGCGTAAACTATTTGAAATCAAAAAACTTCGTTGACTCAAATCGCTTTGGGGTTTTCGGATGGAGTTACGGCGGTTTTATGACTACTTCTTTGATGCTGCGAACAAATGATGCTTTCAAAGTCGGTGCTTGCGGTGGTGCAGTTATTGACTGGAAATATTACGAAGTTATGTACACTGAAAGATATATGGATACGCCCCAAACTAATCCGATAGGATATAAAAATGCTTCGTTATTAAATTATGTTCAGAACTTACACGGAAAATTACTTCTCGTTCACGGTACATCTGACCCGACTGTTGTATGGCAAAATACTTTGCAGTTCGCAAAAAAAGCTGCTGACTTGAATGTTCCACTTGATTATTTTCCCTATGTTGGGCATCAACACGGAGTTTACGGTAAAGATGCTTTACATCTTTATAATAAAATAACAAAATATTTTGACGATAATTTATAAATTAATTTTCAAAGGGATATACTTATTTAAGTTTTGTCCCTTTGATATTATGCAGATTGCTGTGTTATAAATAATTAGAAATTATTTCTTTTGCAGTAATATTTGAAAACTACCCGTTCAGCAGTTTTTGGAATTTATTTAAATCAAACTCTCCGTATGCGTAAAGTTCATCATCAACAAAAAGAGCAGGTACAATTGCTACTTTAGGATTTTGCTCTTTTGCTATATCCGAAATGATAACTTGAACGTTTTTGTTGTGTTCGGCCAGTTTTTCTATGTCGTCCCTTACTCTATTGCAAGTACAACAATGATTTGTTATAAAAAGATGTATTGTCATATTATTTTTTAATTCCAAAATAATATGACGTGAATTATTTAATTGTCGGATGGATTACAATATTATTATTGTGTCAACATTTTTCTTAATTTTTCCTCATTAAGAATAATTAATTTTCGTCTGTCAAAATTAATTAATTCTTGTTCACGTAAATTTGTTAAAACAGCATTTACAGTCTGACGTGAACAAGCTGTTAATTCAGCAATTTCCTGATGAGTCATAAAAGGTTTAATAAAATATTCATCTCCTATTTTTTTGCCATGATCAACGGCAAAGTTTAAAATAAAAGAAATCACCCTCTGAGGTGCATCCTTAAATATTAAATCTTCAATTTTTTTACTATATTTGCGAAGCTTAAAGCCTATAAGTTTTGAAATTTTCAAATTTAATTCAGGGTTTTTAGAGATAAACTCTTGAAAATCATCAGTAGAAATTGCACATATTAGAGATTCATCTGTTGTGTACGCATAATCGGTTCTTTCACCGTTGTCAATAACACCAAGTTCGCCGAAAATTTCACCTGGATTTACCAAAGCTATAATCAACTCTTTACCCTCGGGCGATGTGCGTGTTAATTTTACTCTGCCTTTCTTCAAAAAGAAAATAGAGTTGGACGGTTCATTTGCAAAATAAATCGGTTGGTTTTTACTTACGGTCTGCATACTGGAGATAGTGTTCAGCTTTTCCATACTTGGGGAATCTAGTCCCTTAAACATATTAAAATTTTCTAAATACCAAAGTTTTGTATTTTCAGCCATATTCTACTCAATTAAAATTTAAGATATTATTATTTAATTAAAAATAAATATACAAATATTATCAATATTACAATAGCGGTTATTAGATAGAAGTAACTATTTCCGTTTTTTAATCTGTACATATTTTTTTCTCGGAAACGGTATCTCTTCTTACTTTTAATTTTGTTTGCCGATTTTTTTTCAATTGTTTTTAATTCATTCGGTTTTTCAACTTTTATTTTTTTTCCATTATAAAACGTAGTTTCCAATTTCACATTACCATCGGGATAGTATAAAATTGCTTTCCCGATTTTCACCCCATTATTAAAACGTAATTCTTCTTTTATCTTTCCATCTTTGTAAAATATTTTGGTTTCACCATTATCAGCACCATGCTTAAAATTTTTAATACCCAATATTTTACCATCTTCATAAAAAAATTTTGATTCTCCTTCTGCTACACCATTACGATAATTCCAAACTCCTTTTACAGCACCACTTCTGTAATATGTTGTTGTTGTTCCGTCACGTTTACCATCCTTTATTTCTTCGTTCCGCTTAATAGTTCCGGTTGGGTAATAAACTTTTGCTAGTCCGTTTTTTGCACCATGTTTATAATCAATTTCGGTTTTTAGTTCGCCTGTGTTGTAAAAATACCTTGTTTTACCATGTTGCTCACTGTCAACAAAATTCATTTCTACTTTTAATTCCCCATTTGAATAAAAAAGTTTTGCCAATCCGGATTTTTTATTTTGCTTATAATTAATTAATTGAAGTAGTTTTGAATTCTTAAAATAAACTTTTGATTCGCCATCAAGTAAGCCGTTTAAATAAGATTTTTCGCTTCTGATTTGCCCGCTCGCAAAATAAGTCTTAAAAATACCTGTCTTATTTTTGTCTTCTATTTCAATCATTTGTGTTTCACATAGAATTTAAATTATAGTAATAATATAATCGAAAATTTAATGTTTTTCTTTACCACTTATTTGATTTCCTCAACATTCTATTTTTCTTTTTCTTAATTTTGAATTAATTATAATTTAAACTACTGCAAAGGAAATACGATGAAAATGTTTTATTCTCTATTACTATTAAGTTTTTTTTCAATAATTCTTTCTGCTCAAAACAGTAAAGAGAATTGGGTACCTGTAAATTCAGGCAGCAATCAGCATATTTACATTGATGTATATGGGCTAAACAGTTTTAGTGGTGATGACATTTACATTTGGGCAATGCAGAACTTTGATAAACCTCTTGATATGGAAGGCATTAAAAGAGATATCTACCAAACCAGAACTTATTATTTAATGAATAAAAAATTGAATGAATACAGCATACTCGAAATTGTTTTTTATGACGAGGAGGGAAATGTAATTACGAGTTATTCATATCACCACGATACAGAAATTAAAAAATATAAATACAATTATCCAATTTTCCCCGGCTCTGACATGGATGCCATACTTAAAAAATCTTTAGAATACGTGAATAAATAGTGTTTTGCCGGGAGGATTCCTGTGTAGTTTTATTACCTTAAAATCTAAACATTGAAAACTTAAAGTTTGTATTCCGGATACTGCATCTTTAACCTTACAATCGTTAATTTTTAATAGTTAATCCATGTTAGAGATTAACAGCTATTTTTTTTCAAACTTTTGTTCAAGTTCCAGAACCTTCTTTTCAATCCGGTTTTTAATAGTTGGAAAGTCGATTGCAATTTTATCAAAATCATCTTTAACAAGAAAATATAAATCACTGAATGAATCGGAAATAATAGTAGCAGTGCGAGGTACACACTTCACTAGTGAATATTCTCCAAAATAATCCCCCTCTTTTAATTTGGCAACTGTTCTTTTCCCTTCCTCATAAAAAACAGATAATTTTCCGTGAATAATAAAATACATTCCATTGCTTTCCTCCCCTTCCGTAAACAAAACATCTTTAGGTGTTAATGTAACAGGAATTAGAACATCCGAAATTCTTTTAATAAATTTATCACTGGCATCAGAAAAAAGAGATATTTTTTCGAGTATGCTTTTTTTCAAAAATAATGAAGTATCATTCTTTAAGCTTGAAGGAAGTTTGTCCAATAAAACATCATCGCTATAACCAGCCTGATATTTCCACTCATAATCAAAATAATTACGAAGTCGCATTTGTAATTCCTTCGGTAATTTTCTGTATTTCACTAGCATTGAAAGCTTTTCAATATTTGCTAAATACATTGATTTGGCAGGATCTTTTTTTGTAAATATACTTGCGACATTACCTATTAAGAATCCGTAAAAGCCCACACCAATTATTTGAACAAACATTGTATAAATTTTTTCGGAATTTGTTATTGGAATAATATCTCCGTATCCAACAGTAGTTAAAGTAGTAATACTCCAATAGAATGCATTAATATAATTTGATAATTCTGTAATGCGATAATCATACGTACCTATTTTCAACCACCCGCAGCTAATCCAATGTGCAATTAACAGCAGCCAATAGATAAATGACAATAACAAAATTATGTTGGCAAGTTTTATTGTTCGCCTTCTAAAACCGGAAATAAAATTAGCCACTTTAATAATTTTAATCAGTCTTAACAAAGCCCAAATTGGTAATACATTAAACAATAAATCTACCGGAATAACTGCAATGAAATCAATAACAAACCACGTTTTAAAATAATCGCTAAGCTTAAGTTCCTCAGAACTATAATTCCTAAACTTTGAGCTACTGTAATAGTACAAATTAAAAATTATATCGAATAGAAAAATTGCTGTTATAATGTACTGTGAAATCCAGAGTGTCATTTCGTTTCTGTAAGTGAAAACCAATTCAAAAGGATAAAGTACGGCAATAAAAGTTGTTGCGGCAATTACAATTAATTGCCAAAACTGATTGATATAATGTCGAATATTCTGCATGTGAAATAATTTATTTTGTAAAGCGGATTTCCAATCCGCTAAACTTAATTAAGAAAACCAATATTACATTGTTTCAATATCATTTTTTAAATTACAGATAGATACTGCAAACTAAAATAATTTTTATCATCTGTCCAAACCTTATCAACATTAAAAATACCCTCACATAATTCTTGAAAACTTTTTAATGAATACTTATGCGAGTATTCTGTTAAAATTGATTCACCTTTTCCAATAGTATGCGAACTGCCATTTTGAGATATTTGCTGATTGACTTTACTTACAAGATGCATTTCAATTCTGTTATATTTATTATTATAAAATGCTTTATGGTCAAACATTTTATTATTGAAATTATATCCATACTCGGTATTTAAATGCTCGAGAATATTAAGGTTAAAAGCGGCAGTTATACCTTGGGAATCATTATAGGCATTGTTTAGAATACTCTCATCTTTAATTAAATCCACTCCGATTAAAAGACCACCATTAGTTCCACATTCTTCGGCAACTACTTTTAGAAATTGTCTTGCCTGATTCGGCAAAAAATTACCAATTGTTGACCCCGGGAAAAAGGCAATCTTTTTTAGGGCTGTTGATATTTCCTCAGGAAAGTTTAATGGCTTTGTATAATCGGCTGCAACCGGAACGATTGGAAAGCTCGTGTACTCTTTACGCAGTTTTTTCGCAATGTTATGTAAATAAGATTCGGAAATATCAATTGGAACATAAGCTTTTAACTGCTTAAAATTTGAAAGCAGCATTTTTGTTTTTCTACTGCTACCGCTTCCAAATTCCAAAAGCACTGTGTCTTTGTCAAACAGACTGATAATTTCTTGCAGATTATCAGTAATTATCTGTTCTTCAGTTCTTGTTGGATAGTATTCATCCAGTTCACATATTTGATCAAAAAGTTGTGAACCTTTTTCATTATAAAATAATTTTGACGGCAGCCATTTTGGATTACTGCCCAGTCCACTTTCTACTTCGTCAATAATAGTCAATTAAATTATTCCTCTTTTTAAATATCTTTTGCTAACCTAATTCCCGTAAATTGCCATCGGGAAGAATGATTAAAAAAGTTACGATACGTATTTCGAATATGTGTGATAGAAGTTGCACAGGAACCACCGCGTAATACAATTTGATTCGACATAAATTTACCGTTATATTCGCCTATTGCACCTTCAGGTGTTTTGTAACCGGGATAAGGGGCATAATCACTTCGCGTCCATTCCCAAAGATTTCCATACATTTGGTTTATTCCGGCACTCTTTTCTTTTTGTGGAATTGGATGATAATTTTTTGATTCAACAAAATTACCTCCGACCTCAATTCCATTTGAAGCAACTTCCCATTCCGCTTCGGTTGGTAGCCTGTATCCTGCCCATCTCGCAAACGCTTCAGCTTCATAAAAACTAACATGACAAACAGGTTCAGCCAAATTAACTTTGTGAAATCCGCTTAATGTAAAGTTCCACCATTCACCATCAATTTTTTCCCAGTATAATGGAGCAATCCATTTATTTTTTTCAACAGCAGCAAAACCATCGGAAAGCCAAAGAATAGCATTACCATATCCACCGTCTTCAATAAATTCAATATATTCCTTATTTGTTACAAGCCGATTTGCAATTCCAAAATCATTTAAATATTCTTTATGAACAGGTTTTTCATTATCATAGAAAAATCCGGTTCCTGCATATCCGATTTTGTAAACGCTTTCATTAAAATTTATAAATTTCATATCCTGAATTTTGCTATCAGCAATTATTTCTTTTGCATAATAAACCGGATGAAGAGGATTTTGAGAAAGTACATGTTTAATATCAGTTAACAATAACTCTTGATGCTGCTGCTCATGATTGAGCCCAATTTCAATTAGTAAATTAATTTTATCAAAATCATTCATGGGAATATTGTTCAATAATTCAAACATGTTTTTATCAACATATTCTCGATAATTATAAATTTCCTTCACAGTTGGACGCGACAACATTCCGCGATTTGGTCTGAACCACCTTTCCCCTGCCTGCACATAATATGAATTAAACAGATAACTATATAATTCTTGATACGGTTTATAATTCTCTTTGAATTGAGCAAGGATGAAAGTTTCAAAAAACCATGTTGTGTGTGCCAAATGCCATTTTGTCGGACTAACATCAGGCATTGATTGAATTACAAAGTCTTCAATTTCAAGATTGATACAAAGTTCAAGTGAAAATCCTCTTACCGATTTATACCGATTAATTTTATTTTGTAAGTCCATTGCCATGTCCATTTAATTATTGATAACTTTTACAAGACGAGTAATTGGATAATAATTATGCTTTTGATCATAATAAGGTGATCGTTTGTAAAAGAAATTTAATCTTGCTCGTGAATTATTTTTAAACTTTTCATCCGTTTTAATTTTTAAATCAAATTCCTTTCTTAGTTCCGGATTTTCATTGTACATTTTTTCAGCTATCGGTTCCATAGAATATGATTCAAAATATTCTTTTCGTTCAAATATTGCATTAAAAAATCCCCAACTTACAAACGAATCAGGTCCTTTCGGTTCAAGCAAATGAGCAATAATTCCAACTGTTCTTTGTGCCGTATTTATTTTAAAATCACCAGTCTGAATTGTAATTGTATCTAATTCTGTATCGTAAGAAAATTTCGGTTCAAATCTTCCTTCATATGGAAACTTTGCAAATTTAACATTTTTAAATTTGTATTTTTCTACAATTGCATTAGTCGGTTTGTTTACAATTTGAACATTAACTCCGTGAAGTTTTAATATATCAACAATATTTTTCCATTCCCTCGGGATAAAATATTCTGTAGGAAGTTTAACGGAATCAGATACATAATCAATGTTGTAATACGGTACATTTAATTCAAACTTTTCACCGGTGTATCTGCGTATCTTTCCGCCTGCAATTTTGCTTGAATCATCAACAAACTTAATACCTTTGTAATTATAAGTTGACGTAGTGGAATCCATTCTGATTGAGAAACGTAATGGATATGCATTATGCATTACTGCATATTTATTTATTTCTTCTCTATCTGCATCTTTATTAATTTCAACTAATTCACTTGCATGGTTTCCCGAAGAAAGTATAATTGCTTCGAGTAAAGCCTTTGTTGCAAACACTCTATCTTTATAGGGCTTGAGCATATGCGTTTCAATTAACAGTCCGGGACGATTTTGAATGTTGGCATATCCGTTAGAATATCTCGGGCCCGCAATCCAATCACGAATACCGTTTTTAACATCATTTTTTACAAACCCGACATAAGGAGAAATTAGAAAACCTTTATCTTCCACATATTTTCGGGAAAAAGGAATTACATCATCCTTAATCCAATTAGCTGTTTTTAACGGAATATTTTTATGAGTGCTTAATCCGTAAGTAATTGTGTATTGGTAATCCGCACCGTCTGTTGTGTGTGTATCGATGAAGAAATCAGGCAGCCAAGTACTGAATAAAGTCAGCAAGGCTCTCATTTCCGGAGTATCGGCTTTAGTAAAATCTCTGTTAAGATTTAAATTTTGTGCCGTTACTCTCCAACCCATTTCTTCAGGACCGTTTTGGTTAATTCTTCCATATTTGCTGCTTCGTTCATGAGCGTCAACACTAAATATCGGAACAATCATAATTATTGCACTATCAAGAAAACTTTCCTTTGTTTTCGTTATTAAAATGTCACGCATTAAAAGCATACAAGCATCTTTGCCTTCAATCTCACCGGAATGGATTCCATTTTCAATCAGTATAATCGGCTTCCCTGATTCTTTGGCTTCAAGCGGAGTAAATTCTTTTCCCTTTGCTGCTATTAAGCAAACCAAATCACGCCCTTGCGGGGATTTTCCAAATGTAAATAATTCGGCATAAGATGAATGATTTGCAAGACGTTGAAAATAATCAATTGTTTCATTGTAAGTTTCAGTCTGCAAAAAATTCGATTTCTCGAATCTTGTTTCCCATGAGTTTAATTTACTTTGTGAAAACATGGGGATTGAAATTAAAATTAAAAGACAGGTTGTAATAAAATATTTTTTCATATTTAATATTATAGTTTCAAATAATCATTTTTAAATTTAACAAATAATGAAGATAATTTAATAGATGAAACATTTTCAATTATCAATTCCACATTATCAATTGCCCTTTCAACATCCGATATATCTTGAGATCACTAATCTCTGAATTTCAGAAGTGCCCTCTCCAATTTGGAGTAATCGTTGATCACGGTAAAACCTTTCAACATCATATTCTTTCATCAAACCGTAACCGCCGTGAATTTGTACAGCCTCATCAGCAACTTCTTTTGCTATTTCGGAACAATATAATTTTGCCATAGCTGCTTCTTTTGCAAAAGATTTTTTGCTGTCTTTTAACCAACATGCTTTGTACAAAAGATTTCTGCCTAGCTCAACTTTTGTAGCCATATCAGCAAGTTTAAAAGATACAGCCTGAAATTTTGAAATCGGTCTTCCAAATTGCTGTCTTTCTTTTGCATACGATAAAGCTAATTCATAAGCACCTTGCGCCAAACCCAAACCCATCGCACCTATTGAAAGTCGCCCATTATCAAGAGTAGAAAGCATAATGTGAGAACCTTGTCCACGCTCGCCCAAAAGATTTTTTTCAGGCACAACACAATTATCAAAATATAGCTCCGAAGTGTCTGAAGCACGCCACATCATTTTTTTGTGCATTTCTACTCTCTTAAACCCTACGGTATCCCGTTCAACAATAATTGTGGAATACTCCATTTTACCGTTACTCTTTCCTGTTATTGCCTGCACTGTTGCGCCAAGTGATATTTTGCTTGCACCATTTGTAATAAATATTTTGGAACCGTTAATTACCCAATTCCCATCTTGCAATTCGGCTTTGGTTTTTGTTCCTCGCGAATCAGAGCCTGCATTAGGCTCAGTCAGTCCAAACGCCCATAATCCTTTTCCTGTGCATAATTGCGGCAGATACTTTTCCTTTTGTTCTTCAGTGCCATAATAATACAAAGGTCCAATGCCAAGAGAATTGTGTGCCGCGAGTGTAGCTGCTTGCGAGCCGTCTATTCGTGCAAGCTCCTCAACTGCAATAATATACGAAAGCGTATCCATTCCTTGTCCACCATACTTAATTGGAATGTACATTCCAAACAATCCAAGTTCTCCCATTTGTTCGGTCAACTCGTAGGAAAATTCTTCACGTTCATCAAGTTCCTGCGCTTTAGGTTTAATTTCATTTTCAGCAAAATCACGCACAGTACTGCGTATCATTTTTTGTTCATCACTAAGATTAAAATCCATAATATTCCTTTATCTTTTTCGCTTTTTCATTACTTTACGAACTATTAAATTAGTTTATAATCTGTTTTAATTCAATTGCCATAATAAAATATTTTGTATTTGAGACATTTAATTTACATTTTCATCTTTCTGCTTTTTTGTCAGGTAAATTTTGCAAAAGATAAAAAAAAATTATCCGATGCAGTTTATTATCTGTCGAACTACATCGCCTCTGCTGAGTTTAGAACTCTCTCACAAGATAAAAACGATATTTCCAAAATTGATATTCTTTATAAAGAGGCTCTTAGATATAACAAATACGACTATTCCGAAGCCCTGCTGTCTTTAACATTTGCCACATTACCTTTTAATAAAATGAAATTACATATCCCGCTGTTAAATTTTATAATTGTTTTGCATCTCCCTGCCCCAAATGATCAACTATTTAATAAAAAATTAAAACAGACACCGCGATATTTATTTTTCGATTCACAAACTAATAAAAACGGTGATATTGATAAAGTAGCCCATTTTTTTGGAAACGCATTTTTATCATACAATATTAGCTGGATTCATTTGTCAGAATTTCTCGGTCTCTTCGTTGAATCTTTTGAAAGTTCGTTTAAAGTAGCCGGTAGTTTTGACAAGAGAGATTTGTTTGTAAATAAACTTGGTAATGAATTTGGAATAGCACTAAATGAAAATCATAATTTACTGCCATCTCAATTTTTAATTATTTACAATCTTCTTTTTTTAGAGTTTACGGCATATTAAAGTAGGATAATTTTAATATTTACTTATTAAACAATGAGATAAAACATTTTTAGAACTATTCCGTCTAAAAATCAAACGGAATTTGATAAGGAATTTTTAAGATGCAAAATAGACTATATAGATCTCAAAAAAATAAGATGATTGGAGGCGTTGCCGGCGGATTGGGAGATTATTTAAACATTGATCCAGTCCTTATTAGAATCATTTTTGTTATTACTTTATTTTTGAGCGGTACCGGATTTTTACTCTATGTTATTTTGTGGATTGTTGTCCCTCAAGAAAAGATAACTGATGATGCCGGTAATTTTGTGGAAACTGACAAACAAGCTCCAAACATAAATGGAACAGCGTACTCTGAAAATACTCAAACAATTCAATCAAAAGGTACTGGTCGTGTTATAGCGGGATTATTATTAATAGGTATTGGTATTTTATTTCTCGTTGACAGATTTTTTCCGCATTTTGACTTTAGCGATATTTTGCCCTTTTTAGTCATTGTTCTTGGTGTTGCATTAATTCTGAATTCTGTTAAAAAACCAGGGGGTAATCATGAAAACTAAACAATTATTTTGGGGATTCTTGCTTTTAACATTAGGCGCACTTTTCTTTTTTGAAAAATTCACATTTGTTCAAATTGAATGGGGATTTGTGTGGGACCTTTGGCCTTTGGTTCTTGTATTTCTTGGTATTTCAGTGCTTACAAAAGGAACTGTTTTTAAGCCGATAATCAGTGCTCTCTTCGGTATTTTCCTTGGAAGCATGATTTACGGAACTCTCTTTTCATTCTCAAATATTGACTATGTGGAAAATAATAATAATACGACAAATACTTTTTCCGAAACAATGGATTCGACAACTACCTCAGCAGAATTTACTTTAAATGCGGGAGCCGGAAAATTTATCATTAAAGGAAATACAGAAGAACTCATTGATATTTACGCGAGAGGTATGCAGAATTTTCTTACATTTAATACAAATAAAGAAGATTCAACTCAATTTGCGATTTTAGAAATGAATAATGCGGGAATTCATATTCTACCGAATCGAGTCAGCACAAAATTAAATATCAGGTTAAATTCAAAACCTGTTTGGGATTTTTATTTTAATATTGGAGCATCATCAAGCTATTTTGATTTATCCGAATATAAAGTAAAAGATATTGAGCTTAAGACCGGTGCCAGCAAAGCTGATATTAAATTGGGAAATAATTTTAGCAATACTCACTTAAATATCGACATGGGTGTTGCCACAATAATAATTAGAATTCCAAAATTATCCGGTTGTGAATTGCGCGGTGATATGGTTTTAATTTCAAAAAAATTAAAAGAGTTCGATAAAATTTCTTCAGAGCATTTTGAAACAGCAAATTTTGAAAATGCTGAAAATAAAATATTCATTAGAATTAACGGTGGGGTTTCCAAGTTATCAATTATCAGATATTAGGGTTAAGTTCTAATAAACTCAGCAATTGTAGTTCAATTTACTCTTTTTTATTGCTGTAATTAC
>CAZXDS010000055.1:0-3413 GCA_964639525.1 uncultured Melioribacteraceae bacterium
AATATTTTATTTACTGAGAGAGGTTCATCTTTTGGATACAACAATCTCGTAGTTGATATGCGTTCATTGATCATTATGCGGGAACTCGGTTATCCGGTAGTTATGGATGCAACACATTCCGTTCAAATGCCAGGTCTCAAACGTACTACCGGAGGCAATCCGAATTTTATTTTACCGCTCGCAAAAGCAGCTACGGCAGTTGGAATTGATGCTCTGTTTCTTGAAGTTCATCCCAATCCAAAAGAAGCTTTAAGTGATGCCGAAAGTCAGCTTCCGTTAGATTCATTAAAAAAACTACTGATTCAAATTCAAAGCATTGACAGAATAGTAAAAAATTATGATTAATTTAGAAGAAAAATTTAAATGTATAAAACTATTAATTTTTGATTTGCAGGGAGTGCTTATTTCCAATCATTCTAATTTTTCGGAAAATGATTTGAAAGAGTTTCATAATGTAATGAGCAATTTTTGTGATTTTGCACGTAAAAATAATTTTATTGTTGCAATAATTACGGGACTTACAGACAAGCAGCTACATAAAGCCATTTGTACTAAATGCACTTGTGATACACTTCATGCTACGTTAGACAAAGTTTCGCAAGCCGATAAATTACTTGTTAAATATAACATTGCGTATGACAATATATTTTATATGGGCGATGATTTGTTTGATATTCCGCTTCTGAAAAAGGCAGCTCTAAGCTCCGCACCGGAAAATGCCAGAAGAGAAGTTAAACGAATAGTCGATTTTATTTGCCCGGGTAAAAATGCTGAAGAGCGACTATTGTTTATTCAAAATTCGTTAAGCAGTATTTCAACAATAATATGAATGAATTGAGGAAACTGTGAACAATAAACAAATTATTGAAGAAGGGAAAAAAGTTGTAAGCTTAGAATTAAAATCTATTGAGCAACTATTAAATAAGATAGATGAAAATTTTGCCGATGCAGTGAATGCAATTTGTAATTCAAACGGTCGTGTAGTTATTTCAGGTGTTGGCAAATCAGGTTTGATTGCACGTAAAATAGTTGCTACGTTAAATTCAACGGGAACAGCTTCAATTTCATTGCACCCGACTGATGCACTTCACGGTGATTTGGGAATGGTTCGGAAAGAAGACATTGTAATTGTTATTTCAAAGAGCGGAAATACTGATGAAATTATCAACCTTGTTACTTTTCTTAAACGAATCGGGGTAACAATTATCGGAATGATTGGCAATACAAATTCTACGTTAGTTAATTTATGTGATATCGTATTGGATATTTCTGTTGACGAAGAAGCCTGCCCGAACGATTTGGCACCAACTTCTTCAACCACAGTTACACTGGTTATGGGTGATGCCTTAGCGATTTCTTTACTTCAATTAAAGGGATTTACTGCGAAAGACTTTGCCGAATTTCATCCCGGCGGCAGTTTGGGGAAACGTCTCTCGCTAAAAATTTCAGAAATAATGTACAAAGATAATGATGTTCCTGTTGTTAATGAATCGTCTCTTTTGAAAGATGTTATTTATGAAATTTCTTCAAAGCGTTTGGGAACAACTGCAGTAGTAAATTCAGAGGGGAAATTAACCGGTATTATTACCGATGGCGATCTACGGAGACTACTTGAAAAATCAATTGATATTAAAAAGATAACTGCCAAAAAGATTATGAGCATAAATCCCAAAACAGTTGACCCGAATTATCTTGCTTCATTTGCCTTGCAGCAAATGGAAAAATATAATATTACTTCGCTGCTTGTTTCGGAAAACGGACAAAACGTTGTGGGCATTGTTCACCTGCACGACCTTGTTAAACTCGGCTTAAAAAGAAGATGAAAACCTTTGCAATTGCATTCTTGTTAATAGTAGTTTTTTCATCATGCGGTGAAAATCAAATTAGGCCGACAATCAATACACAATTGGACGATTCTAATATTCCTACTCAGCAAAGTTGGGACTCAAAAATAATATTTACGCAAAAAGGTATTTTGAAAGCAATTTTGTATTCAAAACATTTAATGGTGTTTGAAAAAAAGCATGAGACTTTGATTGATGATATGAAAATTGATTTTTACAATCCTGCCGGAGAAAGAACTTCCGTACTTACTTCAAAAAAAGGAAGGGTTGACGACATAACAAAAAACATGTTCGCCATTGATAGCGTTGTTACGGTAAGCGACAGTGGGGTTACGCTTAGAACTGACGAATTAATGTGGGTAAACAAAACCCAAAAAATTAAAACCGACCGGTTTGTAAGAATCGAATCGCCGGATGAAATTATTGAAGGTTACGGATTTGAATCCGACCCGAGTTTAGAAAACTATGTTATCCGAAACATAATTTATTCAACCGAAGCAAAGAAAAATAAATAGTGAAAATTCTTTTAAAAATATTGTTAGTATTAACATTACTCAATTCTTCATATTTTGCTCAAAACTCAGAACGTATAATCATTGTTGGGGATAGCTTAATAGGTACAGTTGTAAATGGCGAAAGCATCAGACGCGTACTTGGCGATGTGGTTATTACTCAAGGAAATGTTAGAATAACTTGTGATGTTGCCATTCAGCATCTTGTTAAAAATAATGCAGAGCTGTTCGGAAATATTGTTGTAACGCAGGACAGCATTACTATGTTTGGAAAGCGAGGATTTTACTACGGCAATACAAAAACCGCATACTCCGATTCAGGCGTAATAATGAATGACGGACACGTTATTTTAAAAGCCGACAACGGTTACTATTATTTTAAAGAAAAGAAAGCACATTTTTATAATAATGTAGAACTCTTTGACAGCTTAAGCACACTTTATTCCGATCGACTTTATTACTACAACGATGAAAATAAAGCAGTTGCGGTGGGTCATGTTTTTATTGCGGATTCATCATCTGTTATAAATGCTGATAGTCTAATCAGCTTCCGCGATAAAAATATTACGTATGCATTTAATAACGTTAAAATTCAAAATCCGGAAAGTGATTTTAAAATTACGGGGAATAAATTAGAGAATTATGGCGATAAAAAATATGCCAAGGTTACTAAGAATGCTCTGCTTACTAAAATTGATACAACTCAAACAGGAGAAATTGACACTCTTTTAATGCATTCCAAAAGCATGCTGTTTTTTCAAGACAGTTCGCAAAAACTAATTGCCGAAGATTCTGTACTTATTGTCAGAGGTAATTTTGCATCGAGAAACAGTCACACGATTTTTTATAAAAAGGAAGGAACTCTTTTTACTTTCCGTAAAGAAGGAGAATTGAGGCAGCCAATTTTATGGTTCGATAATTCTCAACTTCTCGGCGATTCCATTTCCATTTTTTTGAGAGAAAATATTTTGCGAGAAATAAAAATAATTCAAAGTGCCTCTATAATTTCAAAAAATAAATCTTATGATTTTAGATACGACCAAATTTCAGGAGATAC
>CAZXDS010000055.1:3513-17257 GCA_964639525.1 uncultured Melioribacteraceae bacterium
TAATTTCAAAAAATAAATCTTATGATTTTAGATACGACCAAATTTCAGGAGATACTCTATTACTTAATTTCAAGAACAGGCAGCTTTCAAAAACTACTGTGCTTGGCGGAGTGCTGAGTATTTATTATATTTTTGATGATGCAAAACCAAACGGATTAATAAAGGTAAGTTCTGAAAGAGCGGTAATATCATTTATTAAAGGACAAGTTAATGGAATTAAAATGTATGGTGAACCAAACAGCGAATATCACCCGGAGATTTTGGTAAAAGGGAAAGAAAAGGATTTTACTCTTCCGTCCTTTATTATTTATAAAAATAGACCAACAAAGCAAATATTAATAAACCAAAAAAATAATTATGGCAAATAATTTAACGCTACGATGCAGTGAGCTTGTAAAAATTTACAAAAAGAGAACGGTTGTAAATAAGGTTTCAGTTCAAGTTACTCAAGGAGAAGTAATTGGTCTTCTCGGACCAAACGGCGCCGGAAAAACTACAACTTTTTATATGATAGTTGGAATGATACCGCCTGATGGAGGCAAGGTATATATTGATGACCAAGAAATAACCTCCAAAGCTATGTATAAACGTGCCAAAATGGGAATCGGTTATCTTCCGCAGGAAGCTTCTGTTTTTAGGCGAATGAGCGTTGAAGATAATATTCTTGCTGTACTTCAAATGACAAAGCTTTCAAAAAAAGAACAGAAAGAAAAAACCGAATCACTTCTTGAAGAATTAAGTATTACACAAATACGTAAAACCCTGGGTTTTCAACTAAGCGGCGGCGAAAGACGCAGAACTGAGATTGCACGTGCACTTGCAACCGACCCGAAGTTCATGCTTCTAGACGAACCTTTTGCGGGTGTTGACCCGATTGCAGTTGAAGATATTATGCAGATTGTTGCAAACTTAAAGCATAAAGGAATTGGTATTTTAATAACCGACCACAATGTTCACGAAACACTCAGCATTGTTGATAAAGCCTTTATACTAATAAATGGGAAAATATTCAAAGAAGGGACAGCCTCAGTATTAGCCGAAGACCAGGAAGTACGCAAACTTTATCTCGGTAAAAATTTTAAGCTCGATAGATACTAATATAAAATTTTACTTAACTTTGCGTACTATTTTTCATGAATTACGGAATTTACAATGAAGCAAATTAAATTGATTTTTCTTACATTTATTTTATTATTCGGTTCAACTTTATTCGCCCAAAATAAAGTTACTTTTATGACGTATAACCTTCTTAATTATCCGAACTCTTCTTCAACAAGAAATCCTTATTTTCAAAAAATAATGCAGGCTGCCAAACCGGATTTATTAGTTGTGCAGGAAATGAAATATTCGAGCGGTGTAAATAATTTTTTAACAAACATACTTGATACTAGTTATGCAGCTGCAACATATATTTCAGGTTACGACACAAACAATGAGCTTTATTACAAAAAGAGTTTATTCACCTTTATCAACAATGTTCCGATAAACACAGCCCTTCGAGATATAAATCAATTTACGGTTGTAAATATATTAACTCAGGACACATTACTAATTTATTCTGCACACCTTAAAGCAAGTCAGGGCAGCACTAATGAACAAAAACGGCTTGCCGAAGTGAATAATTTAAGAGCAGTAACTGATGCTCTTTCACCAAATACTGATTATATTTTATGCGGCGATTTTAATTTGTATAAATCAACCGAACCGGCTTATCAAGCCTTAGTCAGCCAAACTAATTCAGGTTATTTTATCGATCCCAGCAGAGTTGGTAATTGGCACAACAATAGTTCGTACAAAGATATTCACACACAGGCAACGAGAGTAAATCAAGTAGGTGGAGACGGAAGTTCCGGCGGATTGGATGACAGATTTGATTTTATATTATTTTCTGAGTCAATCAATCAATCAATTAATATCAATTACGTATTAAACAGTTACTACAGTTTTGGAAACGATGGCAACCATTTTAATGAATCAATCAATTCAGGTACAAATACGGCTGTTTCACAGGATATTGCCAATGCTCTTTATTATGCATCCGATCACCTTCCTGTTATTGCCCAATTTGATTTTGGTCCGACTGTTTCAGTTTCAGACGAAAACATTATTTCCAAATTTAATCTTTCGCAAAATTACCCGAATCCGTTTAATCCGAGTACCCTAATTTCATATTCTCTTCCAAGCAAAACTGAATTTTCATATTCCGTGCAATTAGAAGTCTATAATACTCTTGGACAAGTAATTAAAACCCTTGTAAATAAAAATCAATTATCCGGTACTTATCAATTTCAGTTTTCAACCGGTAACTTACCAAGCGGAATATATTTTTACAGATTAACAGCCGCCGGTAAATTCAGTAGTTTTTCACAAACAAAGAAAATGATTTTATTGAGATAATTTTTATGGATTATAAATTTGGCGTTATTAATGTTAAGAGCATTATTCAAATAATTCCGGCTAAAAAATAATTGTCCATAACAAATAATCGAAAACTAAAATTAATGCGGCGTTTAATACAAAAGCTCTAATAGTAGAAAGTCCTACTCCTTCGGCGCCGCCTTGAGTTGCAAACCCAATGTGAACTCCGAGTAATGCGGTAATTCCTCCGAAAATTATTCCTTTTGAAATGCCGAAGAAAAAATCACCTACTGTAATAAAGCGCTTTACCGATTCGAAAAAAACACCGAATGAAATACCGAGAAAAGTATTTGAAATTAAATATGCTCCAAATACCGCAATAAAATTTGCAAACACAACCAGAATTGGCATCATTAATATTGCCGCAAAAAAGCGAGGCATTGCTAAATAACGAATTGGGTTTACGCCCATTACTTCTAGTGCATCAATTTGCTCCGTAACTTTCATAGAACCAAGTTCAGCAGCAATTGAAGCTCCCACTCTACCAGCAATAACAATTGCAGTCAAAACAGGACCAAGTTCGGTTATAATAGCCTTGCTTGTGGCAACACCGATAAAAGACATTGGGGCAAAACCTTTTAGTTGGTATGCTGCTTGCCAAGCAGAAACCGCTCCGGTAAAAATTGCAATAACAATAACTAATGGTAACGAATCAACGCCAATATGTTCCATTTGGGAAAACAGTAATTTTCTATTACGATAGAGTTTTGGAGATTGCTTGAAAATTGATAGAAGCAGAATTGAAATTTGCCCAATTTCCTGAAACATTTTAAGAGTTTTTTTGCCAAGAAAATGTAGAAAAGCCAAAATTTTTACTTAATTATTTTGAAAACGTTAATGTACTTACAATTATAATAACTTTCAGAATAATTTTTTGTTGAATAACACCACAAACTCCTTTTTACCTTGCCTAATATCATATATTTTCATATAATACTTATCCAATTATTATTTAACTAACTTATTGAATTAGTTTATTTAGCATGCAAAACGTAATTATTAACATACAATTTTCAATTATTGAAATTATTATCAGTAGTTTAATTATGGAATTTAATGCCCGACTTCTTCTGTCGGGTTTTTTATTTTAAAAGGTTTTTAACTAAATTTTTATCAACTAGTAATTTTTTAAAAATTAATTATTGAAATATTAAGTACTGAGGAGTTAAACATGGAAGGTATTTTAATCGAAACAAATAACACAAAAACAAAAGTAGAATTTGAAGACAACTTATTATTTGGAAGAACATTTACACCGCATGTATTTGAAATGAATTACAATGAGAAAATGGGTGGATGGCATTCCCCTACAATTAAAAAATTTGAAAATCTGCAATTAAGTCCTGCTTCGCTTGTCCTTCATTATGGACAATCAATTTTTGAGGGTTTAAAAGCCTACAAACAAGATTCCGGTAGAGTTGCACTTTTCAGACCTGAAAAAAACCTTGAAAGGCTAAATCGTTCGGCAGAAAAAATGTGCATTCCACAAATTGACAAAGAATTTGTTCTTTCGGCGTTAAAAGATTTAATAGAATTGGAGCAGGATTGGATACCGACAAAGGAGGGACATTCTCTATACATTCGTCCTGTAGTTTTTGGAACAGACCCCGTGCTCGGAGTTAAAGCTTCAGACGGCTATAAATTTTTAATTCTCCTAAGCCCTGTTGGTCCCTATTATCCTGAAGGTTTTAAACCTGTTCCTATTTTTGTATCTACTGAGCACGTACGTTCTGTTGTTGGCGGAGTTGGAGATTGTAAAACAGCAGGAAATTATGCAGCCAGTTTATCGGCACAGCGTGATGCAAAAAAACTCGGGTTTACCCAAGTATTGTTCCTTGATGCAATTGAAAGAAAGTATGTTGAGGAAGTTGGTGCAATGAACTTTTTTGTTCAATTTAAAGATGAAGTAGCCACGCCTAATTTGAGCGGCAGCATTTTACCGGGAATAACCAGAATGTCGGTTCTGGAAATTTTACGTGATTGGGGTTACAATGTAAACGAAAGACAAATCTCCATTGATGAAATAATGGAAGCACACAACAACGGAACTCTCGTTGAACTTTTCGGGACAGGAACTGCGGCTATAATTTCTTCAATTTCAAAACTAAAATACAAAGATACTGAAATTCATTTCAGCGATGAACATCCCGGAGAACTCGGCACGAAATTGTACAAAGAATTAACCGATATACAATACGGACGAAAAGATGATGTTCATAATTGGATGACTTATATAGACTAATGCTTTACGTTTATTGACTTATAGTTACAATATATGCAATATGTTGTAGTGGAAATTTTATACAAATTAAATAATCAGAATGTAAATTCAATGAAGAACAAAAAAATATAGTAACTTTGTAAATTATAATAAATGAGATTTCTTGAAAGTAGAACAAAACATATTGCGTCTTAGACAATTACTGGATATGTACAGATTATCTGTACAAGAACTACTACTATTAATAAGTGCTGGTCTTAAAAAGCCAATTACTGAACAAGAGGTGTTTTCAAATGAAATTAAGGTTTCTTATCTAAAAAGAATTGATAAGATATTTGATAAAGGGTTGCACTATTATTTAGACCCAAAAGCACCCGAAACTTCAAAAGACGCAAGTATTTTCTTCAGAAAGCAAAAATTTGCAACTGACGAGTTGAATATAGGGTCGGTAAAAATTGTAAATAAATTTGAAGAACTTAAATTATCTCTTTCCGCAATAGCAAAGCTTTCAGAATTGACGTTTAAAAGAAAAATCCCAAAATATTTTTTAAATGAAAATCCAAAAGAAGTTGCTAACAATGTGCGAAAATTGTTGTATCCTTCATTCAATTCAAATAGAAGAGATTTTTTAAAAGCTCTAATCTCAAATTTTGCCCGGCATAATATTTTGGTATTTGAATTTATAGAAACTTGGAATAAGAAAGACAAAGCTAATATTGATGGATTTTACTTAAAACCCAACATGATTGTTTTAAAACGCCACCAATCATTTAGAAGAGAAATTTTTACTTTAGCACACGAACTTGGACATTATTTAATTGATGAAGAAGAAATTGAAGAACTTGATTATAAAATGATGGGTGAGAAAAATTTAACTAAACTAGAAAGATGGTGTAATGATTTTGCTTATCATTTTCTTATTGGCAAATATTACAAAACTATTCACTCTTTAGAAAAAGCATCTGCCATTAATGATTACTATTTCGATTTAATAAAGTCTGTTTCTGACAACACACATTTAAGTCAAATAGCATTATTTACGAGGCTTCTTTATAAAGGACAAATTTCTAAATTTGATTATGCAAATGTCAAGAATGAATTTGATGAAATATTTCGAAAGAGACAAGAAGAAAAGGAACGTGAAAAACAAAAATTAAAAGACTTAGGAATTAAACAACGTGGAGCAGTAGCAAAACCAATCCAATCCCCATTATTTATTTCAACTATTCAAACCGCATTTTATGAGGGTATATTAAACGAATTTGAAGTTTGTAAGAGACTAAATATTAAACCCGAAAAATTAGAAAATTATATCCAATGAAAGTAGTAATTGATACAAGCTCATTATTGTCCTTGGTTCGTTACTACTTACCATTTGACACAAACAATAAATTATTTGATTTTATAAAAAGACAAATCGCGGATGGCAATATAATAATTATAGATGCTGTATTAAAAGAGTGTGAATATACTTCGAAACAATTAGTAATGATTAGTTTGGATTACCTTTCCAATAAAGAATTTAAAAAATCACACAAACTTCCAATACGAACTAAAGATTTATTACCTCCCTCAATAAAGAAATTCTATAATTTAGTAGATGATAATTTTAGAACGCCAATATCAAGAAGTTTGAATGAAGCCGAATTTGAACAACGGAAGAAAGAATTTTTAGCATCAGCAGATGCTAGAATGATTATCTATGCCCTAAATGAAAGACATAATAATAAATCAGATCTCGTGATAGTAACAGAAGAAACAGATGCAATGAATGACAATAAAGCTTTTAAAAAAATTCCTAAGTTATGTGATATTTTGGCTCTTGATGTAATGACTTTGCCTGAATTATTGAACATATATGATGGAATAAATATTGAGTTTAAGTGATAAAAAAATAACAAAGAACATACAGTATAAAATATTGTGTTGATAAGCACTAAGATATAAACATTCTAACAATAAATAAAATTTGTAGCAGTTTGAAAATGAAGCATGACAAAAAATTAAACGCCTCATACACTTGTCCGTTAGCAAATCCCCTTTCGTCTTCTACAATTAATAATTTTATCCGAATAAAAAAACATTAGCTTGAACTACAAATATTCTATCCGTAATTAATAAACTTATTTACCAATTTCATAATTTCATCGTCTTTCTCGTAGAGTCGCTCACTTAAATTTTTGTCATCATACGAGCGCAGTATTTTTATAAATCGTTCTAATGTTCCCATTGGGAAAACATTATCTCGGTTAAAAAATTCAATTTCTTTTTCCAATTCGTCTGCTGATTCGGCACACGAAGTTGGTAAATGTTTTAAATGTTCACTTAGCTCTTCGTTTTCAAAAAGATTTTCTTCAATCTTTAATTCCTCTGCCGTTTTTAGTCCGTCCTCCATTTCAATTCCATACTGCATAGCCATCACCATTCCTGCAAGCAAATGATATAAATCAGCCGAGCCGTCAGGTACGCGAAATTCAGCAGTCTGTTTGCCGGGAATATACGGAACTTGTGCAATTTCAACAGGATTAGCATCTTTTATCATTTCGGTTTTTAAGGTCCAACCAAGCGGAATACGCACCAGCGCCGAACGATTTGTATCTCCCCAGCAAATGTTTGTCGGTGCCTCTTGATGCGGCACCAGCCTGAAATAAGAGGTGGGAATTGTATTGCCGAAAGCCGTTAGAGCTTTTGCTTTTACTAAAATTCCTGCAATTGTTTTTAATGCAACCGGACTTAATTTATCATTTTCAATCATAAGGTTATTGTCGTACTCGTCGGCAACCATGTAATGAATATGAAGTCCGCTACCGGCTTTCCCGACAGTAATTTTTGGTGCAAAACTTATATCAACACCATATTTATAAGCAAGATTTCGTAATATCCATTTTCCGAGTACTAACTGATCGGCTGTTTCATCAACATCCACGGGATTAAATTCAATTTCGTGCTGCTCGTAATATTTATCTTCAGTGGTAAAATTACCAACTTCGGAATGTGCATATTTTATCTTGGCACCGCACTTTGCCAACAATCGCATTGCTTCGGTTCTGAGAAATTCGAACTTTGCAAATGGAGTTGCTTCGTGATATCCTTTTTGGTCATCCGCAGGATAATCTTCATTGCTCTCTTTATCGGCAATTATATAATATTCCAATTCGCCGAGTGCTTTTATTTTATAGCCGGTTGCTTTAGTAAATCTACGACTCGCATTTCGCAAAATATTTTCCGGTGCGCTTGATAAAGGCTGACCTTCTTTTGTATAAAAAGAACAAAAAAGATCAATTGTAGGAACTTCGGAAAAGGGATTTACAAAAGCTGTTTTGAAACGCGGAATTACATAAAGATCGCTCGTTGAAGCATCTATGTATGAAAAAAGACTTGAGCCATCCACTCGTTCACCTGTTGACAAAATAGATTCAAGATAAGCTCGCGATGTAATTACAAAATTTAATGTTTTAATTTTTCCGGCTTCGTTTACATAGTGAAAATTAATCTGCTCAATTTCATTTTCTTCAATAAATCTTATAATATCGTGGCGGGTAAATTCCTTTGCGGGTTTTTTTAAATATTTTACCAACGAGTTCTGATTTAGAGCAACTTCATATTCTCTCATAATAACATTCCCTAAAAAATTGAAATTTTTATTTTATTTAATACTCAAATATAGATAGGAAATAACATTTGTAATAGAATAAATTTTCATGTGTTTATAATTTCAAATTACTATTGTCATTCCGTCATGCTTTTAGACGGAATCCACGTACACTATTTGAGATTCCGGCTATTCACAGAATGCTGCGCAAAAGATTGCCGGAATGACAACCTTTCTATAATCATCCCCTTGTGTGTTTAGAATAATAATGAATGTTTCATGAAAATAATTCTGAATGCAACTTTTGCTCTTCCTAATTTAAGTAAATAGAAAAAAGCTTAATTGCTAACCTGAAATACTTAAGAAACAAATATTAAACTTCAACTTTTGCTGCTATTTGTAAAACAGAAATTGCCTCGAACGGACATTCACGAACACAATCAAAACATCCGTTGCACTTCCCTTCTATTGGTTCAGGATACGCCATTTTACGAGACATTTTAATTGCACGCTGTTCACAAACATCGCGACAAATTCCACAGCCTGTACAATTTTCAACAATTAGCTGCCAGTTCCATTCCATAAGATTTATCCGCTAATTATTGTTAAGACTTTTCATAAAACGGGTAAACCCAACAATGAAAATTATTAATAGAACGGGGAAAAAAATGTAGAAGGTTATTTGTGCTATCTCAATTCCGTGAGGGATGGAGTTAGAACGGAAATAAGCTTTAATAAATTCCCAAAATTCACTCGGATGATCTGCAAGATACTCTTTCCCGGGAGCCTCCATAATAACAGAGAACCCGATTATATTGATTAAATTTGCAAAAAATATTAACCATGTTGAAAAACGAAAATTTTTATCCGATGGTTTATGCCCGTTGTAAAAAAGCCTGACCAATAATCCCCAAGCAAAAAGAACTGTTGCAGCAGCACCAAAAGGTACAGCAATTTTAATATCAGCCATTATATCAGGATTTAATACTAAAAATCCAAAAATAACCGTGAGTGCTAAAAAAAGGTCTGTGAGAATCACCGTAATAATATCCCATATTTCAATGGAGACTCTTAAGGTCAAAAATTTTTGTAAAGAATTAAAGTACTTTTGGATAATTATAAAACCCAGTGAAAATAATCCGAAAATAATTGAAATATCAACCAGAGTTTGCAGTGTCCATATTTCCAGTCCTTTTGCAATAGCATGTTCGTTCATTGTGCGCCTTTACTTTAATATTCTATAAAATTTATTTATTTACTATTAATACTTTGCTTAGATAAGATAATGCTACGAAATATATATCCGAAATTTAACAAAATATCACAGCGTTTATTACAATAAAATGATAATTTTGTAATTAACAAATATAAAGGAGGCATCGTGAAAACGATTTATTATCTAATAGTATTTCTAATTTCATTTTCATTTATTAATGCACAAGAACAAAGCGGAGCCGACTACTGCTCAAAAGCAAAAATTGCTAATTATAACAGACTGCAAAATTCTGCTGCATTTTATTATCCCGGTGATAGCAATATTGATGCTACTTATTACAAACTTGATTTGAGAATTACTTTTTCACCAAAACTACTTATCGGAAATGTTACAGTAAATTTTAAAAGTACAAACGATGGACTTCAAAGTTTTTTCTTGGATTTGGTTAACGGGATGCACGTCGATTCTGTTTTAATGAACAACAATAAATTAACTTTCACGCATTCGAATAATATTATTGAAATTACGCTTCCCCAAGTGATGAATACTGGCGATTCAAATTCAGTAAATGTTTACTATAACGGAAATCCTGAAAGTGCCGGCGGATTTGGAAGTTTTGTTTTTGATACTCATGGCAGTAACAATGACCCGATTATTTGGTCATTGAGCGAACCTTACGGATCCAAAGATTGGTTCCCTTGCAAAGACACGCCCGGAGATAAAGTTGATTCGTCAGACGTTTGGGTTACTTGTGATAACTTTTACACGGTGGCTTCAAACGGCACGCTTGAAAGTGCTGAAAATGTTGGTGGCAATCTTGTTCAATTTAAATGGAAAAATCATTATCCGATTGCACAGTATTTAATTTCGATTGCAATGACAAATTATTTTATTTACAATAATCAATTTGAATATGTTCCCGGTGAAATTATGGAATTAACGCATTTTATTTTTCCTGAAACGTGGAGCACTAATGTGAAAAACTCATTAGATAACACTGTTGATATGCTTTCCGTTTTCTCCGATAAATTTGGACTCTATCCTTTTATAACAGAAAAATACGGGCACGCTCAATTCGGTTGGGGCGGAGGAATGGAGCACCAAACACTTACTTCAATTGTAAGTTTTGGGGAATCTATTGTTTCACACGAATTGGCGCATCAATGGTTTGGTGATGCAATTACGTGTAAAGATTGGCATCACATTTGGCTGAATGAAGGTTTTGCTACGTACAGCGAAGCTGTTTATGACGAAGTAGCACACGGCTTTAATGTATATAAAAACGATATACAAAGTGAAATGAATAGTGCAAAAACTGCTAACGGTTCAATTTGGGTTCAGGATATTTCTTCCGTTGGACAAATATTTAACGGTGCCCGAAGTTATGCAAAAGGTGCTGTGGTTCTTCATATGCTGCGCGGTATTCTTGGGACAGATACTTTTTTTAATGTTTTAAAAGCTTATGTGGCTGATTCTACACTTGCCTATGGTGTTGCTACAACCGAAGATTTCCAGCGGGTTGCACAAAGTGTTTCCAGAAAGAACTTAGACTACTTTTTTAGTGAATGGATTTACGGCGAAAATTATCCGGTGTATTCTTATGACTGGGGTTATTCCCCTATCGGTAGTGGAAATTATAATGTTTGGGTTACAATCTCACAAAGTCAAAATACTACTCCTGCTTATTTTACAATGCCGATTCAATTAAAAATTAGAGCCGGCGGTGCCGATACAACTGTTACAGCATTTAATAACAAAATGTCTCAAACATTTAATTTTACAGTTTCCGGACAACCAATAAATATAACACTTGATCCCGACAATTGGATTTTGAAGGATATTTCTTCGATTACAAACGTAAGCGGTGATGATGTTTCTCCAATTGAATTTAATCTTTTTCAAAATTATCCAAACCCATTTAATCCCAGCACAAGAATAAAATTTCAAATTCCAAAATCAGCAAAAACGAATCTTTCTGTTTATGATATGTTGGGAAATAAAGTTGCAACTTTAATAAATGAAGAAAAGCCCGCCGGTAAATATTCAATTGAATTTAAGCCGACAAAGAATCTGCCAAGCGGAGTTTACATTTACAAATTGCAGTCGGAAAATTTTTCACAGTCTCGTAAAATGATTCTTTTAAAATAATTTTTTAGTATTTTGCCTACACAAGTAATTGGAGGAAATTATGAAATTAATTAATGTTTTAATTCTGTTTCTCATATTCCCTGTATTTTTATTTTCCCAAACGGATACTACTATTACTACACTTACCGGTTTTGAAGATGCCGCCGGTAATACGCATTTGTTTTATCAAACGCATTATTCAAATTTGGGAGAAGTAATTGATACTTCATTATCTAATATTTATCATTTAAATACTTCAAATTTATCTAACTCTGTTTTCCTTCATGGTGAAACACATACTCAAAGGCAAACATTTCCACCTGTAGATACTGACGGCAAAACGATTTCAGGATTAAGCTTTTTTAATAATGACCCTACACAATATATTTATATTCAAAAAAGCGGAATTTCACTCTCGACAAACAGGATAATTAAATCCGGTGTCGGTGAAGTTTTTTCTACTTCGGAACATATTCGATTTTTATATATTTCAAAACAAAACCCGAATAATGTTTATGCTGTTTTATGGGGACTAATTTTGAAAAGTACTGATGGTGGAAATACTTGGCCTGCAATTTCTGATTCAAGCAATATTATTATTAATTTTATTCCGATTGTATTTTCTCCATTTGATGAGAATATTATTTTTGGTTTTAGTTATAATACACAGTTAGTAAAATCCGATGACGGCGGAAAACATTCAGTTATTGTTCAACCCGATCATATTTGGGATGATTTATCTCAAATTCGTTTTGATGTTAATCAAGAAAATATTTATGCATTTACAGGGTATTGGCATTCGTATCATATTCTCACATCCCAAAATAATGGAGACCCGTTTACATGGGAATACAAGGAATCGTTTGAGCATCCGATAAGATTAAAAGCCGATGCTGCTATTTCAGGAAGTTTTTACTATAGCTCTGATTCAAAGTTATATTATAGTAATGATTACGGTTTAACAATAAATGAACTATTAACTCTTGACGGAAGTCCTGTTGATTTTTATCAGGGACAAGATTGCATTTATTTTGCCTATGCCAATAGAATTACTAAAATTAATGATACGGGTACTCAACCTTTAATAAATTTTCCTACAAATAATTCCCTTTCACTCTTACCATTGGCAGTTGGTAACAAATGGGTTTATTATTATTCAGGAATCTACTATGACCCTCTTCCTGTTTCCTTTGGTGGTTATGAAACAATTGAAGTTTTTGGCGACACACTAATTAATAATCATATTTATTACAAATTAAATAGCAATAATTTATTTGGGAATAAATGGATAAGAATAGATTCATTAAGCGGACAAATATTAGAATATGATTCATATTCGGGAGGTGAATATAAATATAATAATTTATTCAGTTCCGATTTGACTTATGATTATTATTTACCTTGGGGCCAAGTTTATAATGTTACGGTTTCCGATACATTATTGTGGGGAAAAAGAAGATTGAAAAAAGATTTTGTTTTCTATTCATTGGATATTCAGACTCAAGATTATGTTCAAGGAATCGGCATTACTTTCCAAGCAAATAGTTTTGATTTTGGATCTTCAACAAGTAAATTACAGGGCTGTGTAATTAACGGAATTGTATATGGAGATACACTAACAGTTGGAGTTAAGGAAGATGATTTAACTTTGCCCAAAGAATATAAATTGTACCAAAATTATCCGAATCCGTTTAACCCGACTACAACAATACAATACAATCTTTCCAAAGCCGGAAAAGTGGAACTCGCAGTCTATGATTTACTCGGAAGAAAAGTAAAGACACTTGCAAATGAGTTTAAACCGCAAGGATTTTATAATGTTGAATTCAATGCAGACAAACTTCCGAGCGGAGTTTATATTTACCGAATTGTTACAAGTGATTTTTCAGCAAGTAGAAAAATGATTCTTTTAAAGTAAAAAGATTATGCAAAATGATGTCTTAGATGCAACGGGAATAGCATTGCCCGTTATCACATAGTTAACCGGTTTTAACAATAGTAAAAGAAGCATTTCAAGAATCCGGCAATTCCATGTTGGGTGATGATGTTTTCTGAGATTAAGATGCCGTTTGTATTTCATAATTAGAATTGCTATCTTTTTCGCAGAATAATGTTTTTGGAGTGAGTTTATAAAATCCCGTTATACGCAATTGCGTATAGTGAGACCGTT
>CAZXDS010000056.1:0-17253 GCA_964639525.1 uncultured Melioribacteraceae bacterium
AATTCAAAATATAGAGACTCCTTTCTTTTTTTCTATTGCATAGTTTGGGATTAACAGCGATTCAGAGTCAAATTTAAAATTAGTAAAAACTTTTTACATTTTAGAGAATCTCGTCGATTCTTTCGGTTGGTCTTGCAACTACCGCTTTATCTCCTTTTTCAATAATTGGACGCTCAATAAGATTCGGCTCGTTTATCATAAATTCAATTATTTGTGTCGCTGTATATTTGTTATTTTTAAAATCCAACTCTTTATAAGCCTTTTCTTTTTTACGTAGCAACCCTTCCGGCTTAATGTTCATCTTTTTTAATAATGTTTTAAGTTTGTTTTTTGTGAAAGGATTATCATAATATTTTACCATTTTAAAATCAATCCCTTTTTCCTGCAGGTATTTTAACCCTTGTCGGCTTTTTGAACATGTTGGTTTATGATAGATTATAACTTTTTCCTTTGGATAGCTGTGTCATTTTTTCTCCTTGTAAATAGTTGTTAAACACTCTGTTAGCTATTAGATTCACCTATTGCCAAACTGTCGGGCTGAATCTTAAATTAGTTTTTAATTCGGTATTATTAAAAACAAATTTACCAATTATTCTACAATTAACATTTCAAAAGTTTATATTTTTAATACCGGTTTTTTATATTAGGGAAACATAATAATTAATGAAGAGATTGAAGTTTTGAAAGACAAAAATATTCACAGACTGTTATTTGAGAATTATGCAAATTATAAAGAGACATCAATCAAATCAAAAATGATTTCTCATAATTTGTTAAAGAGTTTGATTGAAAAGTTACCTGATAATTTGTTCACTGTAACTGAGCTGGGTAAAAGTGTAGAGCAAAGATCGATTTTTTCAATTAAAGTTGGAAGTGGTAAAATAAATATTTTACTCTGGTCGCAAATGCACGGAAATGAAACCACAGCAACAATGGCATTGTTTGATATTTTTAATTTTTTATCAGCTGATGATTCTTTTAATGAATTTCGCAAACAAATATTTTCAAATTTAACTTTATATTTTGTTCCGATGCTAAATCCGGACGGAGCAGAAAAACATCAACGTGAAAACGCAATTGGAATTGATTTAAATCGTGATGCAATTAGTTTAACTTCGCCTGAAGCAAAGGTTCTTAAACAACTTTATGAAGAGACTCAGCCCGATTTCGGGTTTAACCTGCACGACCAGGCAAACAAACATACTGTCGGTAAAAGTTCTAACTCTGCAGTAATTTCATTTTTAGCACCGCCTTTTAATTATGAAAGAGAAATAAATCCGGTTCGCGAAAAAACAATGCAGGTAATTTCAAGTATCACTAATGCTTTGTCTGAATTCATCCCCGGACATATTGGCAAATACAATGATGGATATGAACCGCGTGCATTCGGTGATAATTTTGTTAAATGGGGAACAAGCTCTGTTTTAATTGAATCAGGTGGGTGGCAAGATGATGCGGAAAAACAATTCCAACGTAAACTTAATTTTGTTGCCATTCTTACCGGATTAGATTCCATCGCAACAAAAAGTTACGAAATGCATTCTATTAAAGAATATCAAAATATTCCGGAAAACGAAAAATTTTTCTTTGACGTTTTGCTTAAAAATTTAATTTACAAAAAAAATGATATGTCCTTTAAAATTGATATCGGCATTACTTTGAACGAGAAGTTGGACATTACTACAAATACATTTTATTATGTGAGTGAAATTGAAGAAATTGGCGATTTAACCGGATATGCAGGTTATTTAGAATTTGATGGAAACGAACTGTTTGTAGAACCGGGAAAAGCTTCAAAGAATTCTTATTTATTTGATAATCTATTGACTGATAATCAATTATTAAACATCTACAACAAGGGGATTACTAATTTAAAAACCGATTTTATTGGTCCCGAATTTCATTATGTAAAGCAGCCAATTAACTACACAACAAATCCTTCATTTGCAAATGAATTAAAAATCGGGAAACCTGCAAACTTTGGAATAAGAAATGCAGAAAATAAAATACATTCCGTGGTAGTAAATGGTTTTGTGTTCAATCTTCAAAAACGGAACGGTATTGTTAAAAACGGAATTATCATTTAATAGAAGACTTTGAATAATTGTATCTTTACTACACTGATATTTCCCCTACTACAATTCCCATTTCGCTTATTGTTTCAGATAGTATTAATGTCTTTTCAACATCGGTTCTATCAACTATGGCAACCAATCCTATTCCAAGATTAAAAGCTTTCTGCATTTCTTTGTCTGCAATATTCCCTGTTTCTTTTATCAATTTGAATATCTTTGGCAATTCCCACGCATTCCAATCGACATTCATTTTCAGATTTTCAGGAATTACTCTTTTTGTATTGCCCAAAATTCCACCGCCGGTAATATGAGAAAATGCTTTTACGTCAAGATTATCTTTTAACAATTCAATCAATTTTAAATATGATTTGTGAACTTGCAGAAGTTCATCACCGAGACTATTTTCAAAACCATCCGGAATATCCGTCCATTTATACTTTGCCGATAAAACTTTGCGAGCCAATGAATATCCGTTTGTGTGCAGTCCGGTTGATCTGTAACCAATCATTACATCACCGGCGGCAACATTACTGCCGGTAATAATCTTATCTTTATCAACAACACCGACAATAGTGCCCGAAATATCATATTCGTCATCAGCATAAAGCCCGGGCATTTCAGCAGTTTCACCGCCAATTAACGAAACCCCGTTTTCTCTGCAGGCAATGGCAAAACCTTTAACAATCTGCTCCGCTTTTTCAGGAAATAGTTTTCCAAACGCAAGATAATCCATAAAATAAAGCGGTTTTGCTCCGCCGACTGCAATATCATTTACACAGTGGTTCACCAAATCCTGACCAATTGTGTTGTGCTTGTTCATTGCAAATGCGATTTTTAGTTTTGTGCCAACTCCGTCAACGCTTGAAACAAGAACCGGTTTTTTGTACTCTGAAAAATCCGCTTCAAAAAATGCACCGAAATGCCCGATTCCCGTTAAAACATTTTTTGTGAATGTAGATTTCACATGCTCTTTAATTCTATTAATAGTTTCTTCACCTGCATTTAAGTCAACACCGGCAGATTTGTAGCTGATTGACATTGGGATTCCCTAAAATAATTGAAGTGTAAAAATACCTGCTGCAAAGTATAAATGAAAATAATTTTTGAATTTAGGATGCGCAAAATTAAATCTTTTAAAAAAATAAATAAGCTGCTCCGAAAAACCAAAGCAGCTTTTAGATGAGGCTAATTTGCTTTTATTTTAAAATAATCATTTTTTTTACGCTTCTAAAATTACCTGCTTCCAATTTGTATAAATAAATTCCGGAGCTTAAATTGGCTGCGTTAAACCGGACGGAATAATTTCCTGCTGCTTGTTTTTCATTTACAAGCGTTGCGATTTCACGTCCGAGAATATCATAAATTTTTAACTGTAGAGACGGGATATCTCCCGTCTCTACAGTTGGAACGGAATATTTAATTGTTGTTGTAGGATTAAAGGGGTTTGGATAGTTTTGTGAAAGTGTAAAATTCTTCGGGATAAAAAGTTCTTCATTTTTTACATCCGTAATAAAATCATTTGAAAGCACTATCAATCCTTCAAAAGCAGTATAAATTATATCATTGTAACATTTTATTGAGTTAGCCCGATAATTTCCGGAATTACTAAAACTGCCCACTTGCAACGGAGAAACTTTATCCGAAATATCTATCATTTTTATTCCTGCATCAGTTGCTACATAAGCATAATTATTACAAACGCTTATATCATTCTTGCCAGATAAAATTGTACAGACCGAAACTGAATCAGGTTGTACCGGATTAGAAACGTCAAGAATTAACATTCCCGTATCACTTAATATATATGCGTAATTATTTACTAAATCAAAATTCCCAAATGGAGTAATGTTATAATTCGTAGTTACAAATGAGCCGGTTAAACTCAAGTCCGTTGGATTCTGTCTATTTAATATTAAAAATCCGTTGCCCACAGAAAGGTACAGATAATTATCATCCGCTTTCATGTCATACAAAGGATAGTTGCTCCAATCTCCGATATAATACTCATTAACTTGAAAAGGGAATGTTGGATCTGATACATCAATAACCTTCAATGTATCGCCATCACCATAAGTGTAAACATAATTATCTCTTGCAATTAATTTTTCTATCCTCTTGATATGATAATATGACATTTCCTTTTGAGCGATTGCTTGTGAAATATCTACAATACTAAACCCATCTGAATCTGAACTTGTAGTTGAGACCTGTCCTACGTAAGCATAATCTCCACTAACAGACATATCAACAAAGTTTGAATATTCCGAACGTGACAAATTCAAATAGCTAATTTCTTTTAGTCTGCCGGAAGTCTCAACATCAATAATACTTAATACCGGAATACTTGAAGCGATATAGGCATAATTTCCATTAACAATAACTTTTCTCGTTTCGTCGATGGTTTTATAATTGTTCCTTAAAATAGGTGAACCTAAATCCGTAACATCAATGGTTCTAAATCCATGAATAGTTGCCATGTAAACAAAATCACCGGATTTAAATATGCGTTTTCCAATCTCCAGATAATTTGTTCCGATATTATTTGTAATATAAGTGCTTAAAACTGTCGGACTACTAATTTGTGTAATATCAATAATTTTCATAATGCTTGAACTTGTATTTAAAGAATCGCCCGCTCCGGAAACAAAAACCGTATTCCCATCTACAAAAACACCGTAATCAAATTCATTAGTCGATTTTACACTGGCTACAACTATGGGATCATTGATATTTTGTATATCAACAATTTTTAAACCATCACCTTGTTGAGTTAAAAAAACTAAATTATCTTGCACGGTAACATTTTCAGCCCATAAATCTATTGTTCCAACTTGTGCTGTTGCATTTGGAGTAGAAACATCAAAAATTAATACTCCGCCTGATTGATCAGCTACATACAAATAATTGTCCTTATAATAAATACTATGTGGCGTATTTGGCAAAGGAATATATTTTATTCTTTGCGGAATATTCGGGTCGGTAATATCCAAAACTATAAGTGTAGCAAGATAACCAACGTAAGCGTAATTACCTGAAACTGTAACACAAAATGCCTGCTTATCTTCAGTATTAAAAAAGCTTAAAACTTGCGGTTGATTAATATTAGAGATATCTACAATAGTTAAACCTGCTGTAAAATTTTCATTTACAAAAAGACCATTAGCTCCGTCAGTTGTAATAAACAATAGATTATTTTGAACAAAAATATTGCTTACACTACCATCTAAATTTATTTGTGCAACTTGCATGGGAAAATCAGGATTTGTTATATCCATTATTCTAACACCTCTTCCACTTGCAACAAACGCATTATTCTCTTTTACAAACACGGAGTTACAATTACCAATTGTCCATCTTCCCTGAACTGTAAAATTGCTGTCGGCGTTTTGTGATAAAACAGGAGAATTAATAAATAGAAAAGCTGCAATTGTAATAATTAGAAACATTCTAAATTTCATTTTAACCTCCAGGCTATATTGTTTTTTAAAATCGTTATTTTCACTCTTGTCGTCGTAGAGATTTTTACGAAAACTTTGAATTGCTGTTCGAAATACTTTATCGTTTTCCGTAATTTTTGCTTTGAGCATTAATCCCGAATCAATTCGGACAATTTTAATAAAATATCCTATTGGGGATTTAGTTTATTATTCTATCATAAACATTTTATTTCAAGAATAGTAAATTGAGAACATATATATATAATAGAAATTTTTTCTAAAAAGGTGTTTTGGTAGGACTGATTGGATTGAGAAAATTGAAAATGATGAAACAATATTTGAGGATTACAAATTCGCATATTTTTCTATATTAATTGTTTAAAGATACAATTTTTTATTACTCAATTCCATATTAGCCAATTCGGAAATATCAAATTGTGGTATGCGGCAAAATACACTCTCTTTTAATATTCAGCGGTTCGGGGTCAAAATTAAGATTACAAAAAACAACACGTTAAGAGTATATTAAAAAATATTTCGGCAAAGACCGAATCCGGCTTTCGACTGATTTTCCGATTAAATTTGCCATATTTCTGTAACACAGATTATTAATCTGTGTTACAGAAATTTTGACTCTGAATCGCTGTTAATATTCCGTATGTTTGTTAGGAAAATAATTTATTTGCAATTAGTCGGGTTTTTGAAGTTATTTTATCATAAAGATATTGCGTCAACTTGTAATTCAAAAACTACTTTAACAGTTATCCCAAATAACTTGAACGAAAGCAATAAAAGTCATATTATCGGATAAAGTATAACCATTAAAAATTTGCAACCGAAAAATTAAACGTGCATCTTATTTCAGCAAAAAATTAGTTTTTTTGGTAACTTTATTTTTTAAAATTTTTAAAAACATTGTGCTAAACATAAAATAACAGTCAATTGAATTTCATTGAATTAACAGATAGAGAAAAGTCGGTATTGCGTTATGTGATTCACCAATTCATACTAACTGCAAATCCGGTTGGTTCGCGAAATATAACCAAGCGCTACGACCTTGGATTTTCGCCGGCTACTATTCGTAATATTATGGCGGATTTGGAAGACTACGGATTCTTGAACCATCCTCACATTTCTGCGGGAAGAATTCCGACTGATAACGGCTACAGACTTTATGTCGATTCATTAATGGCACCGCCTAAATTAGAAAGAAGTGTAAAAAAACAGATTGATTTGGAAATAGAAAATACTATTACCGAAACAGACGATCTGCTTCGTTTAACATCAATGTTATTAAGTGCACTTACAAACCAACTTGCATGTGTTACATACCCAAAATTCGATAATGCAATTCTCGAAAAAATTCAATTGGTTTCTTTATCGTCAAAAAGAATTTTAGTTGTACTATCGTTAAAATCAGGACTTGTTAAAACAATTACTCTCGAAGTTAGCACTGACAATACTTTGAAAAATCTACCCGTTATACAATCGATTTTAAATCAGCGATTATCAGGATTACGATTTTTCGAAATTAAAAAAACATTAAAAGAGAGAATTAAAGATGTTTATAATTCTGAGCATAAACCAATTATACGTTTGTTCTTGGAATCAGCCGAAAAAATTTTTGAAGATATAAAGGTTTCTGAAAAATCAATTATAACCGGAACAAAGAACATCGTTAATCAGCCGGAGTTTGAAGATCACGAAGAGCTTCAGGGAATAATTGAATTAATAGAAGATAAAGATGTTATCGTTCATATTCTACAGGAAAAAGATACGAGCGAGGAAAATTTAAAAATTGTAATAGGAAGGGAAAGCAATAACTCAAAATTTGAAAAATATAGTTTAATAAAAAAAGAATACAAACTCGGCGATGCCTCTGGAATGCTCGGTGTTGTTGGTCCTAAGAGAATGCAGTATTCTAAAGCTGTTGCTGTAATTGTGTACTTAGCTGAAACACTTTCCGAAGCATTAACAAACGTAACCAAGTAAAAATTTTAGTAGTAAAGGTGAAAGACAATGAAGAAAAAAACAAAGGATAAAATGTTACATAATCAAAAAAAATCGTCGTCAGGCGGAAAAAAGAGCAATAAAGAAAAAAATGTTGAAGAAGCGAACAATCAACAGAGTGATATGGGAAATATACAACTAGAAGCTAAAATAAATGAGTTGACTGCTGAAAATGAAAAGTTAAAAAATGAAGCTGCCGAATTAAAAGATAGTTTGTTGAGACGCCTCGCTGAATTTGAAAATTACAAAAAACGCACTGAAGTTTATCAAAGTGAATTGCTGAAATATGCCGCTCAGGGTTTCATTTTGGAAATGCTTCAAATTTATAATGATTTTGAAAGATCATTAGAACACGTTGAAGGCGCAAAAGATATATCTGCTATAAAAGCGGGAATGAAACTGGTTTTTGATAAATTTACCAAAACCCTGCACGACCAAGGTGTTACCAAAATGGAAGCAACCGGAAAAGAATTTGATGTGAATTTACACGATGCACTTTTACAGCAAGCGACAAATGAAGTTGAACCAAATACTGTGCTGAGCGAAGTTGAGTCAGGATATATGTACAAAGATAAAGTTATTAAACATGCAAAAGTTATTGTAAGCAAAGAACCGGAGGAAGAACCTTCAGAAGCAGAAACAAGTAAGGAAAATTAATGGATAAACGAGATTATTACGAAGTTCTCGGCGTAGAGAAAGGAGCTTCAAAAGATGAAATTAAAAAAGCCTATAGAAAATTAGCGATGCAATATCATCCGGATAGAAATCCCGGGGATAAATCAGCTGAAGATAAGTTTAAAGAAGCAGCCGAAGCTTATGAGATTTTGCACGATGATGATAAGCGTGCAAAGTATGACAGATTTGGGCATCAAGGATTACACGGAGCGCAAGACTTTGGCGGATTCAATAACGTAAATGATATATTCAGTCATTTCTCAGATATTTTTGGCGGTGCATTCGGCGGAGGCGGAGGCGGTTCATCAATTTTTGATGATTTCTTCAGCGGCGGTTCATCGCAAAGAGGCGGCAGACGGGCATCCGGAACACCAGGTTCTGATTTGAAAGTAGTTTTAAGATTAACTCTTAATGAAATAGCAACAGGAACTACAAAAAAAATCAAAATCAAAAAGCATCAAAAATGTTCAACTTGTAACGGAACAGGTGCAAAAAGTGCGGCAGATTTCAAAACATGCAATGTATGTAACGGAGCCGGAGAAGTTAGACAAGTTTCTAAATCTGTTTTTGGTCAATTTGTTAATATTGCCCCATGCCAAAACTGTAACGGTACAGGACAAGTAATTGCGGCACCCTGCTCTACTTGTCATGGTGATGGACGTACATTCGGCGAATCGACAATTAAAATTAATGTTCCTGCCGGAGTAAGTAACGACAGTTACATGACAATGCGCGGAGAAGGAAATGCCGGCAAAAACGGTGGACGTTCAGGAGATATTATTGTTATATTTAAGGAGCTTCCTCACGAATATTTTGTACGGGACGGTGATAATATTATTTATAACTTATTTATCAGTTACCCTGAAGCCGTACTTGGTTGTGAAGTTGAAGTCCCGACATTAACCGGAAGAGCAAAGCTAAAAATTGAGCACGGAATAGAATCCGGCAAATTTTTAAAAATGCGAGAAAAGGGAGTTCACCATTTGAATAGACACGGCGCAGGCGATGAATTGGTAAAAGTTAATATTTATATACCAAAAAAAGTAAACACAAAGGAAAAAGAACTTTTAGGACAGTTGCGAACACAACCAAACATTAAAGTTCCAAATAATTAATCCTTAAATGGTGGTTATCTAATTATTTTAGTGATTTTTTTATTCAAATTAAGTTGATGTTTATAATTAGGGAGTTTTAATATTCGACTAAAAATTAAAAAACTGGCAGAAAAAATTGGATTTACTGAAACAGAAACAAAAGTAATTTTATTTATTTTAATTACTTTTATAATTGGAACTATTTCCTATTTTTATAAATATAAAAATGTACGCAAAGGAAATATTCAATTTAATTACAGCGTGCAGGATAGTTTGTTTGATGCTGCCGGTAAAAGTTCGGCAAATAAAAAACAAAAAAATGTAGAAATAAATGTTGACTCTAAGCAGGAACTTTTGGATTTTAGTAACAATAAATTAAAAAGCAGAAATACATCAGCAAAAAAATTAAAAGATAAAAGCATTAACATAAATACTGCTGATAAGAGTACTTTGATTTTGCTACCGGGAATTGGAGAGAAGACGGCAAAAAATATTGTTAAATATCGTAGAACCGTTAAAAAATTTGACAGTATTAAAGAGCTATTGAAAGTCAAAGGAATTGGTAAAAAGAAACTAAATCGAATTAAAAAATATATAATAATATAAAAATAAGAAGTTTATTTCCGGAGGAAAAATTATGAAAAAATCCGAACCTTGGTATATTCACGCTACATTATGGGTAGTGATTGTTATTTTGTCATATGTGTTAATTCGCGTAGCTATTATTGATCCAACTGAATATGTGGCACAGGAAAAATATTTTAAACAAGAATCCAGACTCAGAATGGATAACTTGAGACAAGCTGAAATACTTTATGCAAACAAGTATGACCGTTATTCAGATAACGTTGATTCTCTTAGAGCCTTTATAGAAAATGATACGAATGTTGCCAATTTAATGACTGGAATTGACACCCTAACTCAAAAATCTACAAACCCATTTAGTAATTTAACAAACAGTACATTTAGTTTTGATTCGCTATATGCTACGCCAAAAACTTTTTCTGCGTATATTCTTCAAGTTGATACAACAATGAATGTTGATACGGTAATAAATAGAAGAGGAAAAATCACTTCCGTTGATACTACTTTCGTAATTGGTACAAAGTATTATATAGAAGACCCTGACGGTTACGGCTCTATTGGCTCGTTATCATCAGCAGCTCTCAAAAATACTGCCTCTTGGGAATAGAAGAGAAAATGTCGTTCTCACAAACCCACACCGGTATTAGCCTTACCGGTGAAAAGTTACAGCTTGTAGAATTAACCTACAGTAAAAGCGGCATTCTAATTGAAAATATTGACGAGGAATTCTTTGAAGAATATTTAAGTTTTTTTGATAAAGAAACTAAGTTTAATTCCTTATTACAAAAGGCTTTTGATGATTTAATTATTCGAAAGCCTTTGAAAAACAATGTTGTTTCATTCGCTATTCCTTACGATATTTTTAAGCATGTTGAACTGCCTTTTGATAATTCATTAATAAAATCCGACTTGTTAGAGCAACTGAAATGGGAACTCTCGGTACTTTATCCAAACTCAATTTCAACAGAATATTTGCTGCAGTACATTGAAATTGATGATGATGAATTTGCAAAAAAAGAAACTACGCTTATTATTGCCGCAATGAAAAAACAGATAAAAACTATTCATAAATTTTGCGCCCGCAATAATTTAAATTTGAAATATATAGATTATTCCCATTTTGCAATTAATAATTTAATTGGGGCTTCATTAACTGAAGAAAAAGGAAGTAAGAATATTTCTTTATACATTGGAAACGGCTACTTTTCTTTTATGCTTTTAAAGCAAAACTCCCCTGTTCTTTTTTATAAAAAAAAGATAGTAAATGCAGCGGATATCATTCCACAATTAAATAATGTTATTGAAAAAATTAATCAGTTCAATTTATCCTTAAACGCATTTGATAATTTTTTTATTGCCGGAGATAATATTTCGGATGAATTGGTTGGACAAATAAACTCTTCTTTCAATATTAGTTTTATCAAACTTAACCCTTTTAGTGGGTTTGCCGTAAATCCATTATTGGTAAATAGTAAATTTCTTACATCTGAATTTAATTCATTTTCGGCAGCCGCAGGAATATCTTTGCGGCTACTATAATCAAACTTGATTAAAAAATAGAAAGCACACATGAGAATAATTTCAGGCGAATTTAGAGGAAGGTCAATTAAAACACCGTCTCCAAAATTTACTCGTCCTACTACCGATAGGGTTAAAGAATCATTATTCAATTATCTTACAAATTTTTTAGACTTTGAAAATATTAAAGTCTGTGATATTTACGCAGGTTCCGGTTCTCTTGGCTTGGAGTCATTAAGTCGTGGAGCAGGCAAAGCACATTTTGTTGAAAAAAACTTTCAAGTACTTAATGTGCTAAAACAAAATATCAGTTTATGTAAAGCTGAAGAAAGAACAAGAATTTTCAAAATGTCTGCGGTAAAGTTTTCAGCATTATCAGAACATTTCACTTATGATTTGATTTTTGCGGACCCACCGTTTTTCAAAGACGACATTCACATAGTAGTTAATCAATTGTTGGAGAACAATTTTCTTTCCTCCGAAGGATTATTAATTATTGAACGATCAATCCAAACTAAAAATAACGATATTAAAAATTTTGGGATTGAGCCGTTTAAACAAATTGGAGACAGTTTAATTTATCAATTTTAAAGAAAATTGATTGCAATATAGTACAATTCACTTGTATATTAACAACTAAAAAAATAAAGAAAAAATGCGAAAAGTAATTTATCCCGGTACATTTGATCCTGTTACAAACGGTCACATTGACATAATTAAAAGAGCTGCTGATCTTTTTGACGAAGTAATAGTTACAGTTGCAAAAAATCCTGCAAAAAGTGAATTATTTTCTGTTACTGAACGTATAGAAATGTTAAAGGAGAGTTTAAAACAATTTCCAACAGTTCGCGTAGATTCCTTTGGCGGTTTAATTGTTGAACATGCTAAAGCCGTTGGTGCTGTTGGTATAATTCGCGGACTTCGAGCTGTAAGTGATTTTGAGTTTGAATTTCAGATGGCTTTGATGAACAGACGTTTATCAGATGGATTAAAAACTATTTTTCTTATGCCGCATGAAAAATATACTTATTTAAATTCTACTATAATTAGAAACGTTTCACAATTTGATGGCGATATTTCCGAATTGGTGCCCCCAATTGTTTTACAAAAATTAAAAGAAAAAAGAAACAACTTGAAAAATGAACAAAAAAAAACCCAATCATAAGACCGGGTTTTTAATTCACTGAAAACAATTTTTGTTACATTTCTTTTTCAGCCGTAAGAATTTTACCGTCAATAAAAACACCATCTAACAATTCTTCATTTGTAATGTAAACAATCCCATCTTCATCATGCGGTTCGCCATAAACCGAATGTATTGATTTTAGTCCGCCCAGATATTTACGTGCATCACAAATGTAAACCAAGTCACCGACATTAGCTTTCATTCTTGCCATATCATTTTTTGAAAAGTGAAGTGTTTCTTCTTCATTATCTTTTAATTTCCAATTAACTTTAATTACTTCGCCTTCCTCATTATTTAATTTACTTCCCTTGAACATTTCCTTGGCTTTTGGTAAATCCCAAGCAGTCATACCAACTAATTGAGCTTCTTCATCGTAATGTCCGAAGAATGTAACAAGAATTGGAACCGTAAATAGAAGAACCACAATTAATACAAAGGATATTATAAGGTGTAAAGTGTTTAACGAAATAAGTATAAATAATATTAAAGAAACTACGCCGAGAATGTACATTGTAATATCAGATGTTCCATTTTCTTTAAGTCTTTTTACAATATTTTTTTGCTGAATAGTTGTGTAAGTAACAATAACTGCAGGAATTGCACAAACCAGCAAATTATAAAATGCTCGAATATATGTGTATGGATGCGCTGGATCCATTTTTATTCCCCAAGCAACAGGCTTAATTAAAATCCCAGGATAATATGCTCCGAGAATCATTAACGAAACTCCGACAATAAAAGTGGTTATTACTCCTGAAGGAGTGATTTTTTTCCAAAATATGCCGAGAAAGATTGCAACCACAAGTGGCGGTGTTAAAGTGGAATGGAAATATCCATGGGCTTCATAAACAGTAGGGAAATTTTTAAATGCCAAAACTGAAACCACCCCAAGGGCTGTAATTACAGCAGAAGAATATCTTGCGGCAAAAAGTTCAACTTTATCTTCTTCCCTTTTGTTCTTCTTCATTTTTTTCATATATGATTTTACCGGTCGGTAAATCTCATTTTTATATATTGCTTCTGTTGCATTCTCAAGTGTATCTACAGTTGACATAAGTGCAGCCGTTAAAGCCGCCATAATAAAACCAAAAACTCCCGGACTTGAAACAATGTTGGAAACAACCACAAAAATTTCATCCGGTGAAGTATTAGGGCTAATCATATGCGGATTAATTAATGAAATTGCTTTGCCTATCCAACCGGCATTTCCAACAACTATTGCAGAGATAGGAAGCATAAAGAGAACGTTAAATGCCGCAGCCTTTCTTCCTTCATCAACACTTTTAGTCGCCATAAAGCGCATTATCAAGCCCATATTCATAAACAGAAAACCAATTGAGCCTGCGATTCCGTCCTGCCAAAATATTCCCACAAAATTAAAATCGGGTGGTTTATTAAAATGCCCTAACGGTATTTTCCAATCCTTTGGTAAAATATTCCAAAAAACATCGAAACCACCGACATAATGCAAACCTATAAAAAACAACAATAAGCCGGCAAATAAAAGAATAGCTCCTTGTAGTAAATCTGTAAAAATAACCGCCGTCTGCCCACCGAAAGTAATATATATTCCAATTACAACGGCAATAACAGTAATTACGCCCATTAACGTAATTGGAATTGTAGAACCGAAAAGCGAGAAGCTTTCAGGCAGCATCGGCATAGCAGCTTTACCAAGAGTTAAAAATCCAATTCCTATATAACCAATCATATACATAAGTAAAAGGATTGTAGCTAAAAACCTGGCAGTCGGGCTAAACCTCCTTTCAAAATACTCAGGGATTGATTTTATTTTAGAATAGACAATTATCGGAAGCCAGCCAAACATAAATAACGGCATAAAAAACCAGTCGTTAAGATATGTCATTGTAGATGACAAGCCATGCTCAAATCCTTTGGCTGAATATTTAACAAAGCTATGGCTCCCAACTCCGGTGGCTACAATAGAAAATGCAATTAACCACCATGCAAACCTTCGCCCGCCAAAAAAGAAATCCTTTGTACTTCGATTATACTTGCCAAAATAACTTCCAAATAGCATTACTATTAGGAAGTAAGAGAGCATAATTATCCAATCTGTTGAGGTACCAATATTATGATAAGTTTCCATAGTTTACCAGTATAGTGCGGCTAAAGTCCAAATGAGGTGCATAAAGAAGAAATAGAAATAGCCGAAGATTAATGTTTTAAACCAAAAACGATGTCGTTTTATTTTAATATCAATGGCTCCGGTTTTACGCAAAAAAACCATCCCAAACAAAAACAACATCCCGCCTACTCCATATAAATAGATGAAAGGCAACCAATTATTAAAAAATTCTGTCATATATAAATCGTCAAAGATTATTGATTTTAGTTTGCTAACTTAATCAAGGTAAAATTTATTTGCAAATGATATTCACAGGTATAATTAAAACATTGCTTTTCAATTTTTCATCTTCTAATTTAAGAGTCTGAATATTTTTAAATATACAACATATTGAGGAGTAGTTTATAATGGGTATGATGGCCAAGATGAGGAGTTTGGCTCCGTGGTTTATAATTACGGTCGGAGGATTATTTGTTCTGTTTATGGTTTTTTCCGATGCGAGTGTGAGCAAGTTAGCAACAAGAGGAAATAATATTATTGGATACATAGGTGATGATGCTATTACATATAGTGAATTTTCTTCCTTAGTTGAAAAGACGAGAACTCAGCAAGTACAGAGAAGCGGAAAAGAAATTCCGGCTGAGCAAATGGATGCTTTCCGCGATCAAGTGTGGGAATCAGTGGTTAGCCAAAGATTAATTGCAAAAGAAATTAAAAACTTAGGCTTTATTATTACAGACAATGAAATTAAAAATGTCTTATTGGGACCAAATCCTCCTGCTGATTTGCAAAGGTCTTTTATTGATTCGACAGGGAAATTTAATAGAGCAGCATACGAAGCAGCACTTCAAGACCCTAGAAACAAAAAAATTGTAATTCAAGTTGAAGAAGGTGTTCGGCAACAATTAATTCAAAAAAAATTACAAGACTATTTAAACGCTACAATGCTTGTTAGCGACAAAGATGTTGAACGTGAATATGAAAAGAAAAACTTAAAAGCCAGTGCCGACTTCGCATTTGTTAATTCAAGGTTTATGCCGGATTCACTTGCCACTGTTACGGAAAGTGAAATAAAAGATTATTATAATAGTAATTTGGATGAATATAAAGTTGAAGAACAAAGAAAAATAAAATATGTTCTTTTCCGTAAACAAGCATCGGCAGATGACTCTTTGGACATTAAAAATAATTTGAAAGCTATTTTGAAAGATATTAAAAAAGATACAAGTTCTTTTAAAACATACGTTCAAATATATTCCAATCAACCGTATAGCCGCGATACGCTTTCGCTGGATAAAATTTCCGACAAAGTTGTTCCATTGCTGACTAAAGCAAAACCGGGCAGCCTGATTGGACCTGTTCTTACAAACAATGGTTATGTTCTTGTTAATTATATTGGGAAAAAAAGAACAAAAAGTCCCGTTGTTAGAGCATCACACATTTTAATTTCTAATCGCGGAATTGGTGATGCGAAAGCAAAAGTAAAAGCCAATGAAGTTTATAAACAACTAAAAAACGGAGCTGATTTCGCTACTACCGCTATGAAAAACTCCGAAGACCCGGGTTCTAAAATTAAAGGCGGAGATCTCGGATGGTTTGGTAAGGGACAAATGGTTCCGGCTTTTGAAAAAGCTTGCTTTAGCGGCAGAGTCGGTACTGTTCAAAAACCCATTAAAACTCGTTACGGTTACCATATAATTAAAGTAACAAACAAAAGCAACTACAAGTACATTATTGAAAAGATAACTAATAAAATAGAACCTTCCGGTGCTACTGTTGATAAAATAAATAGTGATGCAAGCGATTTTTCATATCTTGCGAATAAAAATGATTTTGTATCCGAAGCTAATCTTGTTAAATATCAAATAATTGAATCTAAACCATTTAAGGGAGATGCAGTTGCAATTTCGGGACTCGGTGTTAGCAAACCTTTGGTGAAGTTTACTTTTGAAAACAGTGTCGGTGATATAAGCGATGTTTATAAAGTGCCTTCAGGCTATGTTGTTGCAATGGTATCCGAAGTTATTCCTGCGGGACACAAACCATTGGCAAAAGTTAAAAATCAAATCAAAAATAAATTGATTGAAAACAAAAAACTTAATCTCAGTTTTGACCTTGCTAAAAAAATGAAAGCGGCAATTGGCAACGATGCCAACCTTTCGCTGGCAGCCAAAGTTTTTCCGCGTGTAAAAGTCAGCCATATGGATAACATTACTCCGGTTTCAACAATTACCAGCGTAGGCAGAGATTTCATTTTTAATGATTATGTAATGTCAGGCGAAATAAATAAAGTATCCGCTCCGATAAAAGGCAAGCGCGGAAGCTATATTATTCGTATTACAAGTAGGACAAAATTCGATTCAACTGCATTTGCATTACAGAAAAATAATCTGCGAAATTATTTAATGCAGCAGCAGCAAACTGCTTATTTTAGAAACTGGGTTGAAAATCTTAAAAAGGCTGGCAATGTAATTGATTTAAGATATAAATTTTATAAATAATAAAATTTAAATTTGAACCGATAATAAAAGCAGCGATTCAGAGTCAAAATTTCTGTAACACAGATTAATAATCTGTGTTACAG
>CAZXDS010000057.1:0-3819 GCA_964639525.1 uncultured Melioribacteraceae bacterium
ATTCATCCGAAACTACTTGTGTGTTAAGTGCTATCTGTTCTAAAATAGATGAAACAGTTAAACATCTATTCATACTTCCGGCAAACACAACGGACTTCCCTTTTACGTGAACTTCAAAAGCATAACCGCGTGCTTCTTCATACGAACAATGAACTGCTTTAATTAATTGAAGAATCACTTCATCGAAAGAATGCCAGTCATCATTATACAAAACAACTTTAAATGGAAGTCCGATATCCGTATCAGCAGCAACTTCTTCTTCAAAGAATTCGTTCGGATTATTTTGCGCAAGTGCGTACTTAATATTCGGTTCTAATATATTCAGTGTAATCTTAGTCATTTATTTTTATTTTAGAAACTTTAATTTTTACAACCGCAACTAATTTTAATCTATGATTTACGTAAAAATAAAAAACAAAAATTTCTGAAACAAATAGTTGGTTAATGCTTATAACATATCAAATAAAAATCAATATTTTTATTTTGTTATATTTGTAAGACTAAATAAAAAATGCTTAAATACGGAGGTAAAATGAAAATTGCAGTATGCACTAATCACGTTCCGGATACAGCTACCAAAGTAATGATAGGTGCAGATGGAAAAACCATCGAGCCAAAAGATGTTACTTATGTTGTTAACCCTTACGATGAATATGCAATTGAAGAAGCTTTAAAAGCAAAAGAACAATTTGGTGATGATTCCAGCGTTGTTGTTATAAGCCTTGGAACTGATGCTAACAAAGAAAGTATTAGAAAATCTCTCGCAATGGGAGTTGACAGCGGTGTATTACTGAAAGATGAATCGCAAAGAGATTCTTTGAGTGTAGCAAAAGCACTTGCCGAAGAAATTAAAATACAAGATGCTAAACTTGTTTTTTTTGGCAAACAATCGGTTGATTATGATAACGGAGTTGTAGGCCAAATGACTGCTGAGTTGTTAGGCTATAATTGCATTACTGTTGCTGTTGATTTTAAAATTGACGGAGACAAAATAACTGCCGAAAGAGAAGTTGAAGGCGGGAAAGAAATTTTAGAAACATCACTACCTTGTATTATTACTGCACAAAAAGGACTAAACGAACCGCGTTATGCCTCGTTAAAAGGAATTATGCAGGCTAAAAGAAAAACAATTGAAGAAAAAGATGCGACGGTTGCAGCTAATACAACAGAAGTTGTTCAAATGAAAAAACCGGCTGCTAAAGCTCCGGGTAAAATTGTTGGTGAAGGACCGGAAGCGGTTCCTGAATTAATTCGTTTATTAAAAGAAGAAGCTAAAGTAATTTAAAGAGGAATAATATGGCAAACAAAATATTAGTATTTCTCGAACAGAGAAACGGACAAATTAAGAAAGCTTCTTTTGAAGCTGCAAAAGTTGGTGCAGATATGGCTTCTTCATTAGGCGGAGAAGTTGAGGCTGTTGTTATTGGTAATGATGTTGCTGAAACCGAAAAAATTGGTAATTTCGGTATTGCAAAAGTTACGCATCTAAAAAATTCCGAACTTGGATTGTATTCACCAAGTGCATACACGGAACTTGTAAACAATTTTATTTCAGAAAACGGATTTGATGTTCTGCTGACTGCCAATACTTCACTCGGCAAGGATTTGGCACCGAGAGTAAGTGTAAGTTTGGATACTTCCCCTGTTATGGATTGTGTTGCTTTTAATTATGACGGCGGTGTAACAGCTACAAGACCTGTTTACGCGGGCAAAGCAATGCTTGAGGTAAAAGTAACGAGCGACAATAAAGTATTCACAATTCGCCCGAATGTTTTTAGTACCGGAGAACCAGGCTCGGATACTGCAAGTGTAACTGTTATTGATGCAACACCTACTAACTTTGGAACTAAAGTAATTGAAGAACAAAAAGCCGGTGGTAAATTAGATGTTGCCGAAGCAGAGATTATTGTTTCCGGTGGAAGAGGCTGGAAAGCTGCCGAGAACTTCAGCACTGTAGAAGAACTTGCTGATTTACTTGGTGCAGCCGTTGGTGCTTCAAGAGCAGTTGTCGATGCCGGTTGGAGACCTCATGCTGAACAAGTTGGTCAAACCGGCAAAACAGTTTCACCAAATCTGTATTTCGCTCTTGCTATTTCCGGAGCAATTCAGCATATAGCAGGAATGCGGTCTTCAAAATTTATTGTAGCTGTAAATAAAGATAAAGATGCCCCCATATTTCAACTTGCTGATTATGGAATTATCGGGGATGTTTTTGAAGTTGTTCCCGCAATAATTGAAGAAATTAAAAAAGTTAGTTAATTAAAATTATTGGGTTTTGGAATAGCGGGATGTAAATTTTTAATATTTTAATTGTTAAAGTTTATTCACGCTATTCCGATTCCTTTTTAATAACAAAAATGTAAATAAAAGAAGGGTGTTAAATTGACTAAAGTTCAAGTCGATATAATGGGTTTGTCTTCAAGTCCTTCAAGCGGCGGTGCGTATGCTCTTTTGCTTAAAGAAACTTTCGGAGTACGCAGGCTGCCGATAATAATAGGTGGATTTGAGGCTCAATCAATTGCACTTGAATTGGAAGGGATAAAACCCCCTCGTCCATTAACTCACGATTTAACCAAGAATATTATTGACCATCTTGGCGCCACTGTTGTTGAAGTATTAATCAGCGAACTAAGAGAAAACACATACTACGCAATAATTAAACTTGATGTTTCATCATTAACAACAGATATTGATTCCCGCCCGAGTGATGCAATTGCAATTGCTGTTAGAACCGGAGCACCAATTTATGTAAATGAGAAAGTAATGCAGCAAGGTGGATTTAAACCTTCAAGTGAGAGTAACGCTCCGAATAATACTGTAGATATCAATATGGTTGATCTTGAAAGTGAAACACGGACTAAAGAAACAAGAGTTGCAGACTTACAAAGTAAGCTAAGAGAAGCAATAGAAAAAGAAGACTATGAGCGTGCTGCTATTATTCGGGATAAAATAAATAGGCTTACAAAAGAGACTAATTAAAGGCATGTAATTTAGAACAAGATTATTAATTCTATTTCTCCTATCAAGAATATAATTAAACTAATCTTCTCCAAAAACTACTTTCCCAATTTCGCATTCATTACATTTTTGTTTTGTACAATAATTTCTGTATAAATGAATCATTCCTTGAGCAAATAACGTTTTATGAGCATATTTCTGTAAACTCAAACTCTCCGCAATATTCCTTTCGATTTTATTATCACCTTTTTGTGTAAATATATTATAAACTCGAAGTATCTTTTTAGAAAGATATTCCTTGCCAAATACATCAAAATAAACTGAGAAAAATGGGAAAATTACATTTGTTAAAATTTCGTCTGCTCTTGATACTCCAACAAAATAATTAATTTTTGCTTCTGTTGTTTTGTCAAACACATAATGGTTTCGCCAATAACCATCGGCTTTAATAATAAAAAAAGACCGGAGTGAATTAATTAATATTTCGGGTTTTCGTATCTCTGTAATTTTTTTGATTATTATGCTGATGGAATTATATGTTACAAGTGAGTCTAAGAAAACAATGCCGCCCATAATTCGAATTGTTGGAAAATTTGGAGGGCGCTGTTTAAAAAAATGCCAATCTGTTTCGTCCAAATATTCACCTGTATATTGTTGTTTAATCTCCTCAAATCTATCAAATAATTTTCTTGTATAATCTGAAATATCCTCGTTAGGTAAATTTTTAACTTCCGGCAATAGTCCACTAACCTTGTACAAAACAGCTTCTGCAACATCACTGAAATTATTATTGTCAGTTACAGATTTTAAAAAAGCCAAATCGGCATATTGCGCAAGTTTTACCATCGGAACTTTATTCTG
>CAZXDS010000057.1:3919-16967 GCA_964639525.1 uncultured Melioribacteraceae bacterium
GCTTCATAGCTGCACCGCAGTAAGTTTTTATTTTCCTTAATATTTCTATTCTCATTAAAACTTTTAAGGTCAATTAATGAACTGTCAATTTTTTCGGCAATTACAAGAATAGGAATTTTTCTACCGTCACTTGAATAGACGTAACTTTGATGGAATTTATTAAATAAACATACATGAAGAATTACTTTATTATAACGCTTATTTATGTTGTGCCCGTGAATCTTCCAATCTTTGTAATCAATATCAATTTCAACATCGCCTACATACGAAAGATTGCCAATTCTAATTCTTGCGTTTAAAAAATCCGGTCCTGCTTGATTTATGTTGAGATGTCCGGGACTAATAATTTCAATTTCGTCTCCACTAATTGTCTGTAGTGATTTACTGAATTGATTATGAGACCAAATTTCGTAGAGTGCTTTTTCCGGAATGCGACTTGAGTCCGGCATAATATTCTCCGCTTTGATTCTTTCTGACAAGCAGAAGCAAAAATAATCTAACAGTTATTTTGTTCTTAAATATATTTTCTAGTAAAATTAACTTAACTATCTAAGTTTGAAAAAACAATATGATTATAATTAAGAAGTTTTTTCCGAACAGCATACATAAACTCTTTATCGTTTCCGGCATAAATTAAACTGCGGCTAACATTGATTAAAAAATTATTGTTTTTATATGTTTTAAATGTTCTTACTATTTCGCTTAAATCACCACCTTGCGCACCAACACCCGGTAAAAGAACAAATAATTTATTGAATTTTTCAATATTATTTTTTAGTTCTTCAATGTTTGTAGCACCAAATACTATTCCGAGGTTATTTGACTTATTCCATTCATTACATTTGTTAATTACATTTTGATATAGAAAAGTTCCGTCCTTCAACATCTGTTTTTCAAAATCTGAAGATGTTAAATTTGACGTTAAGGCAAGAATAAAACTAATTTTTTCCGAATAACTTTGAAACGGCTCAATCGAATCTAAGCCCATATATGGGCTTAGAGTAACCGCATCAAAATTAAAATGCTCAAAAACAGATTTAGCGTACATTGTGGAAGTATTTCCAATATCTCCGCGTTTTGCATCGGCAATAGTTAAAATATCATTAGGAATAATCTCCAGTGTTTTTTCCAAAGTTTTCCAGCCTTTGATTCCCGAAGCTTCATAAAATGCAAAATTTAATTTGAATGCTACCGTAATATCTTTTGTGGCTTCGATTATTTTTTTATTAAATTCAAATACAGGGTCATCATATTTTAACAAATACGAAGGTATTTTTTTTATATCTGAATCCAAACCGACGCAAATATGCAGGCGAGCATCTAATTTTTTAGTTAATTTTTCAGAGGATGTCATAACTTTCCGTGTGATTGATTATTTCAAATAATTGTGTTTAATATTACTCAATTATACTATTCGAAAAATACAAAATAGTAAGGAAATAAATTCCAAATTAAACGTGTTGTTTTCTGTTGCGATAAATATTAAATATAATCCCAAGCATAATTAGATTAGCGAGTAATGAACTGCCTCCGTAACTCATAAACGGTAATGGCACGCCAATTACAGGAGTAATTCCAAGATTCATTCCGATATTAATAGCAAAATGTACAAACATAAGGGAAAGAATTCCAATTATAATTCCACTACGAAATCTATTTTTGATAGTTGACGCTAATTGGAGTAACCTCAAGAAAATAATCAGATAAAGAACAATTACAAACACGCTGCCAATAAATCCAAACTCCTCGCCAATAACGCAATAAATAAAATCCGTCCATTGTTCAGGAATAAATCGTAACTGTGTTTGGTTACCATGCAAAAATCCTTTGCCGAGAAATCCACCCGAACCGATAGCAACTTTTGCCTGCAGAGCATTATATCCGGCACCGAGCGGATCTGAACCCGGGTTAATAAAAGTCATTATCCTATTCTGTTGATGTGGGCGCAATAATTTAAATCCGTAATTAAAAACAAAACCCGAAGCAAGATTAATAATAAATATTGTCGCACTATTGAACAAATCTTTTTTAAATAAATAAAGAGCCGTAACTATCAAGGACAGTTCAATTATAAAAGGGATAGTTCCAAACATTGAAGCAACCAGTGAAAATACAGGGGAAAGGACAACAAACATTCCAAACAGGCTAATTCCACTCCAAAAAATAACCGCTAGAGTAATAATTATAAAAATTATTGCAGTACCTAAATCCGGCTCCATTAAAATTAAAAATACGGGAATCATCCCGAGAAGCAAAGCTCCGCCAATTTGCTTTAAATTATTAATATCTTTTCTCTCAATATTTAGCCAATAGGACAAATATAATATCAGACCGATTTTGGCAAATTCCGAAGGTTGGAAACCAACAGGACCGATACTAACCCAACTTTTGGCGCCATAAACAGTTTTTCCGAAAACAATCACAGAGAGGAGCAACAAAACTGAAAATAAATATGATGGCAAAGATAAAATCCTAATTGATTGTTGCGGTACTAAATATATTATAAAAAATACTGCAATTGAAAATACAGAAGCAACTACTTGTCTTTGAAAATTTCCGGAAACCACAGGATTATTTGCTGTAGATGAATAAATTGCAGCCAATCCCAACATAATCAATCCAATTACAGGAATGAATAGTATTAAATCAAATTTATCTTGGGGATTATAATTTATCCGCATTAGTCTTAGCTTCTTTTTTTGTTTGCAACATAATTGATTTGGTAGTATTCATAAAACTTGGTTTCACTCTTAAATACGCATCAATCACCTTTCGAGCAATCGGGGCAGCATATGTACTTCCGTATCCAACGTTTTCCACCACAACGGCAACAGCAATTTTAGGATTATCAGCAGGAGCATAAGCAATGAATACCGCATGATTTTTACCAAACGGATTTTGGGACGTCCCTGTTTTTCCGGCAATTTTATACTGCGAATTACTAATATTTCTAGCTGTGCCTTCTTTCCCATTTACAACGAGAAACATTGCATTTTTAACCGTCTTTAAAGTTTTTTCGCTAATATTTATTTTTTCGTCATCATAACTAAAAGGCACAAACCGCTGTGTAAATTTATCAACGTAACCTTTAACAAAATGCGGTTTCTTCGTTACTCCGTTATTTGCCAACAAAGCAGTATAATGGGCGAGCTGCAAAGGAGTAACACCAACTTCTCCTTGCCCAATAACGAGATTCAGCAACAAACCTCTGCTCCATTTATTTTTGCCGTAGCGTTTATCCAAATAATTTTTATCGGGTAAAAGTCCTGAATTTTCCTCCGGAATATCAATTCCCGTCTTGTTTCCCAAACCAAACAAACCGGCATACTTGTGCCACTTTTCCAAACCGAGTTTCAACATTAACTGATAAAAATAAGTGTTGCATGAAGCCTCAATTGCTTTTGTTAAATTTGTTTTGCCATGATAATGATCGCAGCCGAAAAATCTATTTCCCAACTGATATCCGCCTTTGCAAAAAATAGTCCAATTTTTATTTATTGTCCCTTCCTCCAGTGCTGCAATTGCAGCAATCATCTTTATAGTTGACCCAGGAGGATAAATAGACATTGTTGCTCTGTTAAACAACGGTTTGTTTGGATTATTTACTAGTTGCTTCCATTTTTCATTCGACAATATATTTGAAAATAAGGAAAGATCATATTGAGGAGAAGAAACAAACGCAATAATTTCTCCTGTTGTTGGGTCTAAAGCAACAATAGCTCCTTTTCTGTTTTTGAGCTCATTTCTCGCTACAATTTGCGTTTGTTTATCAATTGATAAAACCAAATCATCACCCTTAATAGGTTTCCTATCCGCTTTGCCGTTTAAGTATTTTCCAATAGTTTTACGTTTGGAATCAACAATTATATAGTCATATCCCTTTACACCCCGCAAATATTTTTCATAGGTTTTTTCCAAACCTTTAACACCTATATTATCATCAATGGAATACATAGGTTTATTCTTTTTGTAAAATTTGGGAGAAATTTCCTTTATGTAACCGAAAAAATGTGAGCCATTAATTCCGAATGAATAATCACGCTGTAAATCAATAACATATGAAACACCGGGAAGGAACCGAGATTGTTCGTCAAGCCAAGTTATTGATTGGAAACTTAAATTGCTCTTTATTTTCCGAGGTAAAAATCGGGAATAAAATCTTTTTTTTCGCAGCACTTTAGCAATATATCCCGAATCAACACCTATTACCTCTTCAATTATTCCGGTATTCTTTGTATCATATTTATCGGGTGTAATATCCAATATAAAAGACGGACGGTTGCTAACAAGTATATTAAAATTCCTATCATAAAAGATTCCGCGTGGAGCTTGCTGTACAATTTTCTTTATGCTATTCCTATTTGCCTTATCAACAAAACTCTTGTTTTCAACAATTTGCATTCTAAAAAGTTGTAAAACCAACAGCGTTGAAAAGCCTACAATAACGAACTGAAATATTTGTCTTCTAAAATTTGTTCCGAAAAACATTTTAATTTTCAATCAATTTAAAAGGTTTCAATAAAATTATTGGAATAGCAATTGCAGTAGAATAAACACCGCACGAAATTGAAAATACTAATAGTGAATTAAATATTTCATTCAATTGATTTGTGCCCAACGCCGAATAAAAAAATGAACTTATTGAGCCGCTTATAAAAATAATTAAAAGAATCGTTAATGAATTAATCTCACTCGGCATTTGTGTTTCGTCGTAAAAATAGCCGGTTATAAATCCGACTAATGTATATGCAAACATAGCACTTCCAAGAACACCGCCCGAAATAAAATCAAAGATAAAACCGGATAAAAAACCAAGTGTGGTTCCGTAGATTTGTCCATTTTTTAAAGTAAAAAATATTATTGGCAGTACAAGCAAATCCGGATAAATTCCTGAAACAGAAATCAAAGGCACAGCCGTCAATTGTGCTACCGCCGTTAAAATGAAGAGAATAATAATAATTATAAAGTCCTTTCTTATCATTGCAAATCTCTTCTAAAATTTAGCTCGACATTGCGAAGTTTTTTGCTAACAACAACTTTAACTACAAATATGTTTTTGATTTCGCTTAAATCCACAAATGACTTTATATAAACTATGCTGAGAAGCCCGGGAATGTTCTGTTCATTTTTTGAGACAACTCCTACTGAAATCATAGGTGGAAATAATGTACCGAAAGCTGAGGAAACAATTCTGTCACCTTCCTTTATATCAGAGGAAGATGGAACGTTTTTCAAAAAAAGGCTTTCCCCGTTCCAACTTAATATTCCGCTGTAATTACTTCGCTGATCTTCAACCGATATCATTAAATCAGGACTTTTAATAGTTTTAACGACTGAGAAATTATCGTCAACTTGGTCAATAATTCCGACCAATCCCTCCCCGCTAACAATCGGCATTCCCACAGTAACACCGTCATTTACACCCGAATTAATGATAAAATTAGTATGAGTTTTTGAAACGGTTTTTGAGATTATTTTTGATGGGATTAATTCAAAAGACGATTGATTTTTGAAATTTAACAATCTGTGTAATTCCGAATTTTCCAGTGCATAATTGCGAAGTAAATTATTCCTCAAATTAAGCTCTGCATTTTCCTGTCTTAATTTGTTCAATTCAGTGTTGTTAACAAATAAAGCAAAAAAATTATCGGCAGTATTGTCTAAATATGCAAAGGATGAAAAAGCATAAGTTTTAATTTTTTTTAATTTCTGATTGTTATTTAGCGGTAAGAATACCAGGCTAATAATTAGAAAAATTATTAATACAAAATATTCTTTGTAATCATTTAATACTTTTCTAATGAACTTCTGCATTATTTAATTATTTCCAAACTTTTTATCTTAAAAACACCCAAAATTATTTGCTCAATTCTGAGTTACAAAACGAAACTGATTTACAATTGCTAATTTTAAGACTAATAATTTCTTTTACGAATAAAAACTTTTGAGTATTTATTGAAATTATCAATCGCTTTGCCGGCTCCGCGAACGACAGCAGTAAGCGGGTCCTCTGAAACATGTACGGGCAACTGCGTTTCCATTCTGATTCTTTCGTCTAAACCTTTTAGCAAAGCACCGCCTCCGGTTAGCATAACTCCTCTGTCAAGAATATCGGCGGAAAGTTCCGGTGGAGTTCTTTCCAATGTTTGTTTAACCGACTCAACTATTTGTCCAACACTTTCATTAAGAGCTTCACGAATTTCGACAGAACTAACTTCCACGGTTTTGGGAATACCGCCAACTAAATCTCTTCCCTTAACCTGCACAGTAATTTCCTCTTTTAACGGAACGGCGGAACCAACCTCACACTTAATTGATTCAGCAGTTCTTTCACCAATAAGCAAGTTATAACTTTTTTTGAAAAACTGCATAATTGCATTATTCATTTCGTCACCGGCAATCCGAACAGATTCTTCATTTACAATTCCGGAAAGTGCAATAATTGCAATTTCAGTTGTTCCGCCTCCGATATCAATAATCATGTTACCAACCGGAGCATCAACATCAAGACCGATACCGATAGCAGCAGCCATTGGCTCTGCAATTAGATGAACTTCTTTTGCACCGGCGTGCTCTGCACTATCGCGAACTGCTCTTTTTTCAACTTCCGTAACACCGCTCGGAACAGCAATTACTATTCTTCGGCTTGAAAAAGAAGTTGTGTTGCTTTTTTTAATAAAAGCACGAATCATTCCTTCGGCAATTTCAAAATCAGCAATAACTCCATCACGCATTGGTCGTGAAACCCTTATTTCACGGTGTTCCCTGCCCTGCATTTCCTTTGCTTCTTTTCCAATAGCGATAATTTTCTTAGTGGTTCTATCAAATGCAACTATTGAAGGTTCGTTCAGCACAATGCCTTTACCCTTAATATGAATAAGTGTATTCGCTGTCCCGAGATCTATTGCAATATCTGTCGAAAGGAAATCAAAAAATCCCATAATACCTCTGTAACCGGATTAACCGGCAAATTAAATTATTATTATATTTTCATTAATTATCAAAATTAATATTTTCAAATACTACTTTTTACAATATTTAACAGCATTATTTTAAAATAGTATTTAGTGTTTAAAATTTCTTACTCCGGTAAAAACCATAGCAATGTTATTATTATTTGCAGCTTCAATTACTTCCTTATCTCTAACGGAACCACCGGGTTGAATCACCGATGTAATTCCCTGTTCCGCTATTTCAATTAGTCCATCAGCAAAAGGGAAAAAAGCATCGGAAGCCGCAACAGCTCCATTTAGTTTGTGCCCATGTTGAATTGCTTTTTGAGCCGCTATTCTCGCAGAATCAACACGAGACATTTGTCCTGCCCCAACGCCAATTACTTTCATATCTTTTACAAAAACAATTGCATTCGATTTTGTGTGCTTGCAGATAATCCACGCAAATTTCAAATTTTTCATCTCATCTTCAGCAATATTTTTACCTGACACCAACTCTATTTTTAATTCAGATATAGAAGAGCTATCTTTTTCCTGCACAGCCAAACCACCCGGAATGCTTTTTACCAACAATTCACTTTTGGGTATTTCCGCAATTTGTTTAACCAATCTACGATTTTTTTTCTTCTTTAATATATCAAAAGCTTCACCGGAAAATGAAGGGGCTAAAATTATTTCCAAAAATATTTTATTTAATTTCTCTGCTGTTATTTTGTCCACTTCCTTATTAAAAACAACAATACCGCCAAAGGCAGAAACCGGATCACCTGAAAGCGCCTTTTCATAAGCATCATATACATTATCTGAAATGGCAGCACCGCAGGGATTTGTGTGCTTAATAACAGCACAAGCAGTATTTTCCAATTCACCAACTAATTCAGCCGCTGCTGATAAATCTATAATATTATTGTATGAAAGTTCCTTTCCGTGAAGTACTTCAAAATAATTGTAAAAATTGCCATAAATGAAGGCTTGCTGATGCGGGTTTTCGCCATAACGCAGCTTTTTTTGAAGTTTATAATTTATTCTCAAATCCGTTTTAGGAAAATCGAATTCATCCTCAAAATAGTTTGCAATTAACGTGTCGTAATAAGAAGTGTGAGCAAATGCCGCATAAGCAAGTTCTTGCCGAGTATTTTCTGAAATATCTCCTAATTCCAATTCGGCAATAAATTCATCATATTGGTTCGGATTTGTTAGAACTGAAACATTTTTGTAATTTTTCGCAGCTGCTCTAATCAGACTTGGACCGCCAATATCAATATTTTCAATTTTTGCCTCAGTATCAATATCGTTTCTATTCACAACCTTAGGGAACGGATAAAGATTTACGCAAACAATGTCGATTTGCTCAATGTCATTTTTGGCAGCTTCGGATAAATCATTTTTATTGTCAGGACGCATTAAAATGCCGCCGAAAATTTTTGGCTGTAAAGTCTTAACACGCCCGCTAAATATTTCCGGAAAATCAGTATAATCCTCAACTAAAGTGCAATCAATTGAATTTTCTAATAATAGTTTTGCTGTATTTCCCGTTGCAAGAATGTGATAACCAAAACTGTTTAAAGAAGTTGCAAATTCAACTATTCCTATTTTATCGGATACACTAATTAATGCTAATTTTTTCAATTTAATAACTACTTTCTAATGATTTTAATTTTTCCATTGGAAATTGAAATTCTTTTACTTGCAAATTTTTCAATTACAGACGGCAACAATTGATGCTCAACCTTTAGAACTTTTGCTGCAATTTCTTCAGCAGATTTTACATTACTAATATCAACTTTTCTCTGTTCAATTATTAGTCCGTTATCATAAATTTCATCAACAAAATGTACAGTAGCGCCTGAATATTTATCGGAAGAATCAAAAACCGCTCGGTGAACGTTCATTCCATACATTCCTCTTCCCCCATATTTTGGTAAAAGAGCCGGATGAATATTAATTATTTTCTGAGGATATTTTTTAATTAACTTTTCCGGAATCTTCTTCAAAAAACCGGCAAGAACTACAAAATTAATTTCTAAATCGTCAAAAATCTTCAGTAAATCATGATAATTTAGATTTTCTAATTTGCTATTAGTACTTACAGAGTAAACGTGTATTTTGTGAGATTCAGCAAAATTAAACGCTTCACATTTTTTTTTATCGCTTACAACTACCTTGATTTCAGCGTTAATTTCAGATTTATTTACTGAATTTTGGATTGCTCTAAGATTAGAACCCCTGCCCGAAACAAATACTGCAATTTTTAACATTATCCACAAAAATTTTTCAGTAAAAATTACCGAATTAGCTGTAAATAATCAATTTTGAAATCGTCTAAAACCATTATTTTTCAATAATTTAGATAGAATTTGGGAGGATTTTAAATATATTTTTACAAAAGTATCAAAATAAGAAAAATATATTTTCAAAACCTAAGCAGGCAGCTAATCACATTTTTAACATTTCATCAATTTTAATAAGCATATTGTCAATATAACTATCAATTTCAACTCCGGTTTCTTCATCCAATTTGCCATAAGCTTGCAATTTTTTTGAATGTGAATCCGTTAATATTGTCCACAGATAACTAAACTTTGAGTAAATCTTCTGTCTATCGCTGAGCGTTGAACTTTGTAATCCGAAATTTTCAAATAATTCTAGATTTGTTTTCTTCACTGAATTAATCAGCAAAAGCATATCTTTTTTGCTCTTTTCATCAAATGATTTTTCAACAATGTTCATTTGAGAATCATTTTTACTTTCAAGCAGAATCCGCTCTATCTCCAGTAATTGTTCATCAATAATTTTTGCAGTTGCTGACAAAACCCTTTTGTGGTTGGAATTCAATTTATTTTTTGAAGTCATGCTTTTTCAATTTCCTATAAGTAGAATTAAAGCAAACATAATTAATTTTCTATTTCGTCTTTAATTTGCATTAACTCGTTTAATTTTTCTTCTAATTGATTAACATCGTTCTCAATGTTGTGTTCACTTTGCTGCTTCTGACTCAACGTGTTATTCAGGATTTTCTCTAAATCATCAAGAATTTTTCCGTGTTTATCATTTATATCGAACTTAAATTTAATAAATGATTCCTGAATCCTGTAAGTGATATCGTAAATTACGCGTCCACAATTTGATTGTATCTTTGAAATCAAACTGTCGAGCATTTTATTAAAAACCAATTTTTCTATTACCAATTGCGGCATTTTACTGCGAAGCATTCCATTATGCAATCCTAACACAGTAGGCTCAGATTCAAAATTATAATAAAAACTTGTAAATGATTTTAAATCAAATTTCTCACTAAGCAATGAAATGTCAAAATTGAACATACCGCCCAAAGAGTTTAAAAATTTGGACATAAATTCATTCGCACCATTGCCATATTTGGTTAATATATTTTTGAAATTCTCAATAACATTCTCTTCCAAATCATTTTTCAGTTCGTCAAAACCGGACTTCAATTTTTCAATATATCGCTCTTGAATTGATGAAAGATTTTCTGTTTTCATACTCTTAAGCAGACTAACGCGGTTAGCAGCAAAATCATCTTCGAGCTCATTTATCATTTTGTCACCGATTTCATTAACTGTTTCCGCCACATGGTTTTGAAGCTGTTTCGCTCTGCCTTCCATTAGAATATCAAAATCTCCTTTTTCATTTTTCATCACACCCATAAGAGAACTAAACTGTTTTAACTTTTCTTCTAAATCCATCGAAGGCATTTTCAAAGTTTCCACACGGAATTTAATCAAAGCAATTGCCTCGTTAGTTAACAATAGCAATCGTTTGGTAACCGAATCGTTTATAATCAATTCTTTTTCAGTTTCGGCTAATAAATTTATTCTATTGATTAGAGATTCTATCTTGCTGATTTTAATTAGATTGGAACTATTCTGCCGAAAGCCGAGTAATGCGTTTTTACTTGAAACTTTAATTAATTCAATTGGTTTTTTGTCACATATTTCATTCAACACACTTATGTTATAATTTTTTACTTCTTCCAATTGTTCGGTTGTTAATAAATCAATTTTATTCAGCACAAAAATCACTTTTGGAATTCGTAATTTTATTCCTGTTAGAAATTCAGATTCTGCTTTTGTAATCGGTACATCGCCTGACAGAATGAACATTGCAGCATCTATTTTATCAATAAACCGGTTTGTTGTTTCTGTATTGTGCTCAAGTGAAGACCCAACACCCGGAGTATCAATAATAGTAACTCTTTTAAGAATTTCACTGTTGTGATAAATTTTTACGTATGAAACTTGTTTAATGTTTTTGGGATTTTCCTTTTCAGCTACATACTGATTAACTTCTAAAATATTAACTTTTTTTGAATCTGAATTAATGAAAAATATTTCAGCATATTTTTTACTGCCGTATTCAATCAAAGTAATAATTGCCGTAAGTGGAATAATTCCGGTCGGAACAATTTCGTCCTTTAACAAGGCATTAATAAGTGAGGATTTCCCTCTTTTGAAAAGACCGAGCATTACCAAATAAAAATTATCAGAAGTTACTTTCTCCGAAAATTCATCAATTTCGTCTTTAAGACGTTTATTATTCAAATTTTTAATAATTGATTTTAAGCTTTCAATATTTTGGATATTATTTATCATTTTCAATTAAATTATTTACATTTAAGATCTTATCATCTTTATGAAGTTTAGGATATTTTATGTTTGTCCTATCTCGAACATCCTGAGTGTATAAAACCTTTACTGAAATATTTTTGTCTAATGGAGGAAAAGCAAACCCGGCACCGTCTTTGTAGCTTTCTTTTAAAAGATGAATATCAAGTTCATCTCTGTTGAAAAAAAGTTTACCGCAAACACCGCATCTGAATTGCCTGCCGCTTAAGTTCTCAATTGAGAAAGGTATTCCACCCTTCCTTCTAAATTTCACGTTTAATTTCATTCTATGTTGTCGGTTGTTAAATAACTTTTATTCTAAATTGAATAGGAGTCATTAACCTCAAAGGAGAGATACTTTAGGCGAACTCCATCGCCATTGCTAACAGTACAAATATAAAGATTTTACTAATAAAAGTACAAATGGTTTTTCGGTAAATTATGATTCATAATTAAACTGGCAAATAATGTAATGATAGAACTTAAACTAATGCCTAACCATTTATAATCAATGTAAAATAGAGAAGTTCAAACTTTTTCTTCAATTCAAGCCGAAATAAATTCTTTTGTTAAACTATTTTCAGCCTTTTGCTTTAGCGCTTCCCTATCTGCTTCTAACATATTTTCAATTTCATTTTTAAAATATTCTGTTTTATACGATTTTATTTGATCATCTCCAATATGAATAATTGCACTACCTGTTATATTAAGTCCATAGAAATTTTCTAATAAATATTGGTATAGCGAAAGCTGCAGTGAGTAATGAATAAAATTGCAATCCATTAGTTCGGCAGATGCCTTGTGGTGTCCCATTGTTGAATTATACGATGAAGTAAAAATTCTTTTACTCGTTTTCCAATCCAGAATTTTATATGATTTGTCTTCCTTATCAAAAAGGAGCAAATCTATTGTTCCGGCAATTTTTAATTCTTTTGAATAGACAATAACTTCAGAAAACAGATCATATTTATCATCAAATTTATTTTTTATCCATTCAACAGCACGTTTACTTTTTGGTTCGCTTGGCAATGAACCATCCTTAATAAAACTCTCAATTTCAGCATGAACAATAGAACCGGTTTCGGCAATTTTATCCCATTGTGCTACTAATTCCTGAGGTGACATATTTATATATCTCACATTAGTTGTTGTAAGATTATTGGCAATTCCAATTGTATCAAATTGTTTGAAAAAATAATGAACCAATGTCGTTGCCGAAGTAAATTCTATGTCAGGTTCATTTTTTAGTACATATTGATGTGTATCTTCTATTAATGAAATGTTGTTATCAGTAATGCCGTTATTCATATAAATTCTCAAAATTAAAATCGTGAAGATAATAAATTCCTACTCCACTATACAGAAAAAATGATTGTCCGTAATAACTGAGTCCATTCTAAAAAGTAATATTTTGGCTAACCCACGACTTCAGTCGTGGGGAAACAGACTAAAAACGAACTTCCCCAAACG
>CAZXDS010000058.1:0-16902 GCA_964639525.1 uncultured Melioribacteraceae bacterium
AACATCATTCTGCAAAATTCCAATACCGGCAGAATCATAACCTCTATATTCCAATCTCTTTAATCCATCAATTAAAATCGGCACACAATTTTTTTGTCCAATATACCCAACTATTCCACACATAATTTTTCCTCTCCTTTATCACGGCATAGTTTCAACTTAACTGAAACGAAGCCCTGTTATTATTTTAAAATCTTATCTTATTTAAGCCTAAAATATTCAACTATTTTTTATTTTCAAATTCTTCAACCAAAGCAACTCCACCATAAAGAGGAGCATCATCACCGAGTTCCGTAACAACAATTTTAACAGCCTTTCCCGGTCCGGGTAGCACAGCCTCATCAAATGCAGATTTAATTTTCGGCAGCATAAAATCACCTGCTGCTTCAATTACGCCTCCGCCAAGCACAATAGTATCAAGATTTAACAAAGTAGTAATGCTACCAAGTACTCTACCTATAACTCGACAACCTTTTCCCATTTCCGAAATAACTAATTTATCATTGTCTTGAATTGCTTTTGCAAGTAAACCGCTTTTAATTTTCTTACCCTTTTTCACAGTTTTTAACAATCGCGATTTTTTCCCTGCATTAATTTCCCTTTTGATATTCTCTACAATTGCGGTACGACTCGCAGTTTGCTCAAAAGTTGTTTTTGATTTTGAACTAAAATTACCGAGTCGGTCAACTTTTATATGCCCGATCTCACCTGCATAAAAAGACGAACCTCTGTAAAGTTGCCCGTTAAAGATTAAAGCACTGCCGATACCTGTTCCGACAAAAACTATTAACATGTTATTTACATTATTATCGAATTCAAATCGTTTAATTCCCAATCCGGCAAGATTAACATCATTTTCAATTAAAACCGGAACTGAGAAATATTTCTGCAGAGCCTTTTTAATATTATAATTTTCAATTCCAAGATTAGGAGCAACTCCGATAATTCCTGACTCGGGATTAACCGTACCTGGGACACCCATAGCAATTGCGGTTATTTGCTTTTCTGAAACCGAAGTATTCTCCATCAATATTTTAATAGAAGACGCAATATCATCTACTAATCCGTTCGCACCGTTTTTTAAATTTGTGGGTGTTTTTATTCTGTCAATGATTTTATTTTCCTTACTTAAAAGTGCAGTAAGAATTTTTGTGCCGCCAAAATCAACAGTGATAATGTAATCGTTCATTTTATATCCGTAAAATATTTTTTTGAGAGTTACTTTTCTAATAGAACTATAATATTAGATTATGTAATTAAAGATAAAAAAAAAACATTTACAACTCTACATTGTTAAATTGTGATATGAATTCAAATTTTTAATCGTAAAATTTTTGTATCGAATTTTAATCACGAAGAGGAATCAAAATTGTTAAATAAACCGCTCAAGCGTTTCGGTCAAAATTATCTTATTGATAAAAATATAATCACAAAAATAATTAATGAAATTAACCCCCAGCCTGAAGATGAAATTATTGAGATTGGTCCCGGACGTGGGGCATTAACCGAACTTCTTGTGGAAAGAAGTTCTGCTTTTACAGCAATAGAAATTGACTCTCGTGTTATTGAAAATCTTAAAAATAAATTTCCATCGTTAAATATAATTAATAGGGACTTTTTAAAATTGGATTTATTAAAATTTGCAGATAATCAACCACTAAAAATTGTTGGAAATATCCCATATAACATTACTTCTTCAATAATATTTAAAATGATTGAAAACAGAAAATTTGTTAGTGAAGCTGTGCTCATGGTTCAATATGAAGTTGCCAAACGGATGAATGCAGAAATTGGCACGAAGGATTATGGAATTTTGAGTGTGCTGTTAGGTACATTCGGTGAAGTGAAACTCTGTTTCAAAGTTTCTCCTCATGTTTTTCGTCCTCAGCCAAAAGTATCGTCGGCAGTTGTTCATATCAAATGGAAGAAAGAAGACTTGCAAATTGCAGACAAATTATTTATTAAAATTGTAAAAGCAGCATTCGGCAACAGAAGAAAAACTCTAAAAAATTCATTAAGTAATAGTATATTTGTTAATTATGATTTTTCTGAATCGGGAATAAATTTAAATAGAAGAGCAGAAGAATTAGAGACAAAAGAATTCATTGAATTAGCAAAAGCTGCCGAAAAGATTAAGAGTTGATGAACAACGAAAACATACATATAAACGTAAAAGATGTTATTCAAGTAGATAATGAACTACTTGATAATATTTCACAGCTAATTGATGAACAAGCCAACACAAGCATCAAAACAATTTTTGCAGATCTACATTCAGCCGATATTGCGGAAATAATAAATCACTTAAAATTTGACGATGCCGTTTACACATTTAAACTTTTAGATAATGAAACTGCCGGTGAAGTAGTTCCTGAGCTTGATGAAAATCTTCGTGAAAAAATCTTTTTAGAATTTGAACCGAAAAAAATTGCAGCCATTGTTGATGAACTTGAAACTGACGATGCTACAGACGTGGTAAGTGATTTGCCCGAAGAAGTAGCAGAAAAAGTTCTTAAAACAATTGACCCCGAAGATTCTGAAGATGTGAAAGAACTGCTGAAATACGATGAGGAATCTGCCGGCGGTTTGATGAGCAGCGATTTTGTTTTCGTAAACGAAGACGATACGGTTGCCAATGCAATTGAAGAAGTTAGGAAAAACGCAGACGAATTTGAACATATTTACTTTATTTATGTACTTACGGATGATGAAAAATTAGTCGGACAAGTACGGCTTAAATTTCTACTGACCAACACTGCGACCACAAAAATAAGTTCTATTGTTGAGGAAGACTTAATTTATGTAAAGCCCGAAGTGGATCAGGAAGAAGTTGCCGACATAATGGATAAGTATGATTTGGTGGCAATTCCTGTTGTTGACGGCAACAAACATATGCTCGGCAGAATTACCATTGATGACATTGTGGATGTTATTCATGACGAAGCTTCCGAAGATTTACAGAAGTTTGCCGGATTATCGGATGACGAAGAATTCAGTGACTCGACTTTCAGCATTTCGCGTAACCGTTTGCCTTGGCTTTCAGTTTCTCTATTCGGCGAAATGATTAGTGCATTAGTGCTATCTACTTATCAAACTTCGATAGAAAAACTTATTGTTTCAAGCTTTTTTATTCCTATCGTTATGGCTCTTGGAGGCAGTTCCGGAAACCAAGCTGCAATTGTTACTATTCAAGCAATGGGAACTGGTAAAGTAAGATTAAAAGAAAGTTTTCGCCGGTTGGTCAAGGAATTAAGAGTTGCTTTTTTGAATGGAATTGTTGCTTCTTTTGTGCTTTTTTTACTATCCTATTTCCTTTTTAATACTGAGATTAAATTCTCCTTAATTTTATGCTTAGCCCTCTTTATTATTATGATTAACGCTTCAATTATTGGAACAAGTGTTCCGCTTATTCTTAAAAAATTTGGCGCTGATCCTGCTATTGCCACAGGTCCTATTTCGCAAACATCAAATGATATTCTCAGTCTTTTAATTTATCTTTCCATTGTAACACTGTTTTTGATTTAATAAATGAATAAACTTAAATTACTAACATTATATCTTATCCCAAGTGATTTCGTTGTAATTTGTTTTGCAGTGATTTTATCCATAATCAATTTAATTTTTTATAATGTAGTCCCCCATACCGATGTACTTTTACAGTCAAATTTTATAATTGTATCGTTTGTATTTTACATCGCCTATCTGGATAAAAACCGCAGCAACAAATTGATTATGTTTATTCACGACTGGTACTTTGTACCGTTAATATTTTTATCTTTTAAAGAAATTTATTTAATGGTTAAGCCGATTAGAGTTATAGACTATGACAATTTTTTAATAAAGATAGACAAATTTATTTTCGGGACGGATATTACGCATGTGCTGGATAAAATTGCAACTCCGTTATTAACAGAGATATTGCAAATTTCTTATGCCACATTTTTTCTTCTGCCAATTATTTTGGGAATTGATTTGTTAAAGAATAGAGGCTTAAGCGATTTTCACTTTGCTACATTTTTGTTTGTGTACGGATTTTTCATTTCCTATTTCGGTTACTTCATTTTTCCTGCGGTCGGACCAAGATTTTATCTTTACGATTTTTTAAAAATCAATACTGATTTGCCCGGATTATTTTTTACAAACATAATTCGTGATTTTCTTAATCTTGGAGAGTCTTTACAGCCCGGACTTGTTAACCCAATTGCATTTGTTCAGCGTGATGTTTTTCCGAGCGGACATACAGACATCACACTAATAGCAATGTTTTTGTCATATAAATTTAATTTGCAATCCAGATTTTTTCTAATCCCGAATGGAATACTTTTAATTTTTTCAACAATGTATTTGCGTTATCATTACGGTGTTGACGTAGTTGGTGGAATTTTATTTATGATTTTTACTGTTTGGAGCGGAAAATTAGTTTATAATTTCTGGCAAAATTTTCGTAGCAAACCACTATTCTATTACCCTAAAAAATAATTTTATATATGAACAGCAATACTCAAAAGAAAAAACAAGTAAAGAGAATATTTGATAATATTTCTCGTAAGTATGATTTTTTAAATCATTTCTTAAGCGCGGGTATTGATTATTATTGGCGAAAAAAAGCATTAAAACTTACTAATATTTCGAGCGATGCCGAATTGCTTGATGTTGCATGCGGAACAGGTGATTTTTCAATTTCAGCCAGCAATTTTGGTGTTACAAAAATTATCGGAGCCGATTTATCAAAAAATATGATGGACATTTTTAATAACAAAGTATCATGGAGTAATGGCAAATTAGTTCAATCGGTTGCAGAATTTTTACCGCTTAAAGATGAAACATTCACAAACATTACAGTCGCATTCGGAGTACGAAATTTTTATGATATTTCCATGGGATTTAATGAATTTAAGCGAGTACTTAAAAAAAACGGGAAAGTTACAATATTAGAATTCAGACTTCCAACAAATTTTATCATTAAAATTTTGTATGATTTTTATTTTAATAAAATTTTACCGACACTTGGGAAAATGATTTCAAAAGACAATGAAGCTTATACTTATCTGCCGAATTCGGTTAATGAATTTGATGCGGAAATAAATCTGAATGAATTGCTTCAAAACGTTGGATTTGAAAATGTAAAAAATCACTCCCTTACATTAGGATTAGTTCAAGTTGTGATTGCCGAAAAATTACAACCGTAACAAATATTTTTTAAATCACTATTTTTCCTTTAAGCTCAATAAATGCTTTTGCTCTATGACTAATTTCATTTTTCTCATCCGAACTCATTTGAGCTAAAGTAATCTCGTAACCTTCGGGCAGGAAAAGCGGATCGTAACCAAAACCATTTTCCCCTTTGTATTCTTCTATTATTTCTCCTTGCAGTTCTCCGGTTGATGGAATAAATTTTTCACCGTCAAAATAAACAGCACAACATACAAACTTCGCTTTGTGAGGTTTTGAAAATTCGTTTAAATCAGCAAGTAATTTTTTATTGTTATCTGAATAAGTCGCATTTTCTCCGGCAAATCTTGCCGAGTAAATCCCCGGCTGCCCGCCAAGTTGTTCCACTACCAAACCGGAATCATCCGCAATTACCGGTTGCTTGTAAATATTATAAATAGCTTTCGCTTTTAATTTAGCGTTGCCTTCAAAGGTATCCTCATCTTCAACTATTTCGGGTATTTCACCGAGTTCGTATAATGAAATAATTTCAATCTCAGTGCTTTCAAACAGTTTTTTAACTTCTCTTAACTTACCTTTATTTCCGCTTCCGAATATTATTTTTTTCATATCGTAATTATGCTTTCAATATATTTAACAATCAAACTATTCAACAATTAAATTTCTACTCTATCCAACAATCTTTTCAGTTCCTTTTTACCAATGTTCACTATTTCGCCTTCGTCGTAAATAGTTGACAATCCATCCTTTACAACCCATTTCCCCTCAATCATTACATTTTTAACATCACTTTTGCTTGAAGCATAAACAATATCCGAATAAATATTCAAATCGCTGTTGGTCAATGATTTATCGCTGCCGTTCAAATCCAGCAACGCTAAATCAGCTTTTTTGCCGATTTCAACACTTCCAATTTCTTTTCCCAAATGCAGGGCATTCGCTCCATCAATAGTTGCAAGCCTAAAAACTGTTTTTGCATCCATTGATGTTGGTCCGTGAATCGGTTTTTGAATTAATGCCGCAAGCCGCATTTCTGTGAACATGCTAAGATTGTTATTGCACGGCGGTCCATCTGCCCCAAGAGAAATAGAGATTCCTTCATCAAGATAATGCGGAATATCAGCAATGCCGGAACCAAGTTTAAGATTAGAAGACGGACAATGTGAAATTCTCACATTTTTTTCTTTTAGTATCGTCGTCTCTTTTTCATTAACATGAATTCCATGTGCAAGCACAGTTCTATCGCTTAAAACACCAATGGATTCAAAGTATTCTATGTTTTCCTTCCCTGTCATTCTGCGAACAGTTTCAATTTCGCTTTTATTTTCAGACGCGTGTGTGTGATAAAGAGAGCCGTCAAAATCACTCATCATTTCCACAGTGTTTTTTAACAAATTTTCTGAGCACGATAATACAAAGCGAGGTGCAAATCCGTATTTTAGTCTGCCGTTTTTCGCATTGTGGAATTCCTTTGATAGTTGATAACTTGAATTTAAGCTATCTTTTGTAGTTTCCTTAAATGAAGGGAAAAGTTCATTTTGATCAACCATACATTTGCCGGCAAACCCACGCATACCCGAATAGATAAGTTCGTCAAAAATAACTTCCTCGTTATTGATAGTTCCCATATCGAGCAATGTTGTAGTTCCGCCGGACAACAACTCATGAATACCAAGCTTTGCCGAAGCCCGTAATGACTCTGCATTATGAGAATTTTCATACGGAAAAATCCGCTGCTGTAGCCAATCCAAAAGTTCTAAGTCATCAGCAAGTCCGCGAAATAGTGTTTGGCAAAGGTGGATGTGCGTCTGTACAAATCCGGGAATTAAAGTTAAACTTTCAAAATTATAAACTTCATCATACTCGTTTTTATTAACAGCGGGTTTTTCAACAAAATTTGTGATAATTCCATCGGTAATTTCAAGAGCTGAATCTCTTAATATTTTATCATCAGCATTTACAGTAACAATTTGTTTGGGAATAATTAATATTTTCATAGTAATAATTTACAATATTGATTAAAAGTTAAAATTTGAAATTGAAATATAAGTGAGGCATAGTGAAATTGAAAATTGAGTCACTCTGAAAAGTAATATTTTCATTAACCCCACGTTTCAACGTGGGGAAAACAAGATAGAAACATACAATCCCAAACGGGTTTTAACCCGTTTGGAGTTTTTCGAAGTGGACTCATCGTTTAATACCTTAACATTATTCAAAAGTAAAATTGAAATTAAAATATACGGGAGGTGCAGTGAAATTGAAAATTTGATTTTACTCAGCATTTGTATTTAAATTGGATGAAGTTAAATTCTGCAACCAATGGAAAAAATAAAAAATTTTAACGGATTAAAAATCCGTTTTACAATCTCCGATTTTGGTTTTAAGTTTATTTTCGTTTTAACTCCGGTTTTAAGTATTTTCCTGTAATACTTTTTTTATTATTTGATATTTTTTCAGGCGCACCCTGTGCAATAATTTCACCGCCGTATTCTCCGCCGCCGGAGCCAAGATCAACTACGTAATCAGCAAACTTTATTACATCCAAATTATGTTCAATTACTATTACGGTATTACCCTTTTCTACTAGTTTATTAAGTACATTTAACAAAACCCGAACATCTTCAAAATGCAGTCCGGTAGTTGGTTCATCAAGTACATAAAGAGTTTTACCTGTGCCAATTTTACTAAGTTCAGTTGCAAGTTTTACTCGCTGAGCCTCCCCGCCCGATAGTGTTGTTGCCTGTTGCCCGAGTTTTATATAACCCAAACCAACATCGTAGAGAGATTTTATTTTCCTTTTTATTCTCGGCTGATCTTCAAAAAATTCCAATGCTTGATTGATTGTCATATCAAGCACATCCGAAATTGATTTTGTTTTGAAAAGAACTTCGAGTGTTTCGCGGTTATATCTTTTACCGTGACAAACTTCACATTCAACATAAACATTAGGCAAGAAGTTCATTTCAATTTTTTTTAATCCGTCTCCGCTGCAATTTTCACATCTCCCGCCTTTTACATTAAAGCTGAATCTTCCGGGTTTGTAGCCGCGTATTTTGGCTTCGGGAAGCTGAGTAAATAAATCTCTGATATATGTAAACAATCCGGTATATGTTGCCGGATTAGAACGCGGTGTTCTGCCGATTGGCGACTGATCAATTTCAATTATCTTATCAATGTTTTCCAAACCTTCAATTTTTGAAAATGGGAGAGGATAAACTTTTGAGTTGTAAATTTTCTTCATCAATATTCGTACAAGTGTTTCATTGATAAGTGTTGATTTACCGGAACCGCTCACGCCGGTAACAGCTACAAAAGTACCAAGCGGAATTTTAAGATTAACTGATTTTAAGTTATTCCCTTTTGCCCCAAATAATTTTATGAAATCTCCGTTCCCTTTTCTTCTTTCTATTGGAATTTCAATTTTCCTTTTGTTTTTCAAATACTGCATTGTAAGGGAATCAATTTCATTATTTGAGTTAACGATTTCATCTGTAATTCCGGAAATGCAAATTTCGCCGCCGTGAACACCGGCTCGCGGTCCTAAATCAATCATAAAATCGGAACTTTCAATTGTTTCCCTGTCGTGCTCAACAACAATGATTGAGTTTCCCAAATCACGTAAATTTTTTAGTGAGGTTATCAATTTAATATTATCCCTCTGATGCAATCCAATACTCGGTTCATCAAGTACATAAAGCACACCGGCAAGCTGCGACCCGATTTGCGTAGCGAGTCTTATTCTTTGTGTTTCCCCACCGGACAGCGAACGTGCCGAACGATTTAAAGTTAAATAATCCAAACCCACATCAAGTAAAAATTTTAACCGACTGCGTATTTCTTTTAATATCGGTTTTGCAATTAGTTCATTTCGTCCTTCAAATTTTAATTTATTAAAAAACGATGCTACCTTTTCTATAGAAAGAGAAGTTACTTCGGTTATGTTTTGTCCTTCAATTTTAACAGCAAGCGATTCCTTTTTTAGTCTTCCTCCACCGCATGATGAACATGTGTTTGTATTCATATAAGCTTCCGCCCACTGCCTCGTTTTTATTGATGAAGTTTTTTCGTAATAATGCTGCAAGTATTTAATTACACCGGAAAATTTATGTTTGTAGGTAACACTTTTACCCTTTCCGTAAGTATATTCAAAAGAAATTTTATTTTTACTTCCATTTAAAACAACGTCCATTTGTTCTTCTGATAAATCTTTGATTTTAGTATCGAAAGTAAAACCATACTTATCCGCTACGCCTTGAAGTTGATTAAAGAACCAAATTTTTCTTGGTTTGCCAAGTGGCGAAAGAGCTTCTTCATTAATTGATTTATTAAAATCGGGGATGATTAAATTTAAATCAAATTCACTTCGCTCACCAAGTCCATCGCAATTTTGGCAAGCACCGTATGGTGAATTAAATGAAAAAGAATTCGGTGCTAATTCGGAATAACTTATACCACAATGAACACAAGCGAGATTTCGACTAAAAAGATTGTCCTCTTTCCCATCCGTAATAATAATATTTCCATTGCCATAATTAAGAGCTGCTTCAATCGAACCGCTCATTCTGAAAACGGATTTGTCGGTAACTTTTAGCCTGTCAACTATTATTTCGATATTATGAATTTTATACCTATCAACTTTGTAGCCTTTTGTAAGTTCAACGGTTTCACCATCCACACGCACACGAATAAAACCGTCCTGTTGTATTTCTTCAAATAATTCGCGGTAATGTCCTTTTCTTCCACGCACAACCGGAGAAAGTATTTGTATTTTTTTGTCTGTGAATTTTCTTTGAACAGTGGATAATATTTGTTCCGATGACTGTTTAACTATCTGTCCCCCGCAATTGTAGCAAAATGCGTCTCCAACTCGTGCAAAGAGCAAACGCATATAATCATAAATTTCTGTAACTGTCCCAACTGTTGATCGCGGATTGCCGGAAGTAGATTTTTGCTCTATTGAAATCGCAGGACTTAATCCTTCAATTAAATCAACTTCAGGTTTTTCTAAAAGATTTAAAAATTGCCTTGCGTAAGCAGATAGAGATTCTATATATCTCCGCTGTCCCTCCGCATAAATTGTATCAAAAGCGAGTGATGATTTTCCTGAGCCTGATAATCCTGTTATAACCACAAAAGAATCCCGTGGAATTTTAATGTCGATATTTTTTAGATTATGCTCCCTTGCCCCTTTTATTATTATTTTATTATGCTCAATCATTTTAGTAGATTAGAAAAGTTCAAACCTTTATTTTAGTCAATGCTGATTTGAAAAGCAACTATTTTTATAACTATTTTTAATTATGCAGAAAATTAATTCCATAAAAACAATAAAGTCCTTCAGCGAATCGAAGTTTAAAGAAAAAGGTTCCGTGTTTATTGGGCAAGTTTTTCAAATTACCAGAAAAGAGCAGTCCGAAGCAATACTCAATAAGGCAAGAAAAAAATTCTACGATGCAACACACATTTGTTTTGCCTTTCGTTTAGACGATAATTCGTTTCACTATTCTGATGACGGCGAACCAAGCGGAACAGCAGGAATTAGGATATTAAATGCAATTGAACATTTCTCATTTTTAAATACACTTGTTCTAATCATTAGATATTATGGCGGAACAAAATTGGGTGTTGGTCCATTGGGAAAAGCATACTACCAGACTGCTTTTGATGTTCTAAATTCCGCTAAAGTTGAGACACAAAAATATTTCAGTCGAGTAAAAATTGAATTTGACTACAATTTAACGAGTCAAGTCCATCATATAATAAAACAATATTCTGTCATTAATATTCAAAATAAATTTGAAGAAAAGCCAATTGTTGAATGTAGCATTGAGGTTAAAAATTTGCAAAAATTAATAGATGAATTGAACCAATCTTCATCAGGGAAAATTAATCCGGAAATAATTACTCGAAGTGAACTGATAACTGTTCCACAAACCTAACCTGGATAAACCGGAAAACCGATACAGGATTCAAGATACAAGATTTCAAATCTATTTTGCATTTAAATACGGCAATCGCTGAACAAATTTCGGGGAATATTCTGCTAATATCTAAATGATTTCATTTGCCATTTTAGCTGTATTGTTAAAAGTCAAAAATTTTAATTCCGGTAGTTTAAAAGCACAATGCCCATTTACAATGATTATTTTCGGTAATTATTTAATAAGAATATTTTCAACTTATTGACAAAAATATCTTTTTTAAGTAGTTTAAATAAGATAAACGAATCTTTATGAATTATTTAATTGTTTTTTAGAGGAGACAATGATTTACACAAAAACTGGCGAATACGCAATTAGGGCAATTTTATTTCTCGCAAGACAAGATAAAGACAGATTAATTATGTCTTCAGAAATTGCAGAAAGTGAGGATATTCCCTCACATTATCTTGCTAAAATACTTCAACGAATGGCAAAATACGGGTATGTAAATTCATTTAAAGGGCGCGGCGGCGGGTTTACTATCACCGAAAGTGCAAAAAAAAGTTCAATTTTAGAAATTATTGAAAGAATTGAAGGTCCTGTTATTACTTTACAATGCGTTACCGGATTGAAGGAATGTACCGATGAAAATCCTTGTCCGCTGCATGAAGAATGGTCTGATCTGAGAAATAAAATCTATAATTTGATTTCAAGTCGTTCTGTAGAAAATGTTGCAAATGAATACAGAGAGATGTTAGAGAAACAAAGTCATCTCATGAAACATCATTAATTTTGGAAATACTTGAGTTCCCGGAAATTTCAATTCCGAAATTGTCGGGAACTCAAGCCGATATAATTATTTCAAGTAAACTAACTTTCCAAAAAACATTTGTCCGCTAATATTTATGACGTAAATATAAATACCCGAGGCTGACAGACGTCCGGAATTATCTCTTCCATTCCATTGCACAAAATTCATTCCCTTTTTTGAAAACCCACGAAATAAATTTTTAACTTTTTCACCAAGTACGTTGTAAATAATTATTGAAACATTCTGCTTCTCTATAGTATCGTATCGAATGGTAGTTGATGTCGAAAATGGATTTGGGAAATTGGGAAATATGATATTTTTGCGAGGCGAATACGTGTTGAGAACATCAGTTCCGGTGTTTAAATAAATATCATTAGAACCATAACTGAATTGATAATTTTTTATTTCCGGTTCACGAAATTCATTTCCTGACATATCTCCATATGAAAAATAAAACTGAATGGAATCCTCTTCTGAAAATTGTGGGAATGAAAACACGAATCGATCTATTTGGTTTTCAACAGCATTTTCAATAAACCCAAATTGATTCAATTTATAAAATATTTTAACTGAATTTATATCAACATTTTTATCAATAAACGATTTATTCAAAATCCATTGTCGGTTTATAATATGAATATTTGGAAAATTAATTGCACGGATAGCAGAAAGTAATCCGTAACCGTGTTTGTTATCCGGTTCCAAAACACTATTTCCCGATTCGATAATGATTCTACGAACCTGTGAATTGCTGAGAAAAGGATAATACGAAAGTAATTGCCCGATAATACCGGCAACAATTGGAGTTGCAACGGATGTTCCCGAAAATCTGCGATATTGGTCTTTTTCATTTATTGCTGCATAGACACTTTCACCGCGAGCCGCAATTTCAGGCTTTGTTCGTCCATCCGAAGTTGGTCCAATTGAACTGAAGGAAGAAACACTACTGTCTGCATCCAAAGCTCCGACTGAAATAACGTCAAAAGCATCTGCAGGCGAAATCATATATCTCCAAGGATTACCGCCTTCGTTACCCATAGCGGTTACAGTAACAACTCCGCGTGCAAATGCCATGTTTTCAGCTTGTGCAACAATTGTTGTTTGTCCATTCATATCAGCATAAGTGTACGAAGTGCCTGATTGAAATTCGTTGTACCCAAGTGAGGATGTAACAATATCAACTCCTTTTGCTTCCATCCATTGAAGAGCTGCAGCAAAATTATCTTCTTCAATTTGTGTTTCGCTTTTCACATCTTCTGTTTTTGCCAGCAAATATTCGGCATTGAAAGCCGGACCTATAATTTGCCCATCATCTTTTCCTGCAATAATTGAAAATACAAGCGTTCCGTGTGAATCTTGAGAGGGAGAATCGTTAGTTTCATTTGCAGTAACAGAATCATGGTTTACAAAATCATATTCCGCTAATACTTTTCTATCTTTCAAAGCCGGATGAGTTTTCCATCTAAATCCCGTATCAAGAATCCCAATTATGATTCCTTCACCGCTAATTCCGGCATCATGAACAGCAGGGATATCGGACATCTCATATTGCTCATAGGAAGGTCCGTAATTAAAACTGTTATTATTTGAAATATTATTCCGATTCGAAACCTTCAATATCGTATTTGGAGTAAAACTTTGTGGAACCGTAAATACTTTTACCGGTGTTATTTCTTTAACAAATGAAAATAATTGAACCAAGCTTAGTTGTTCAGAAGTTAGATAAGCAGATACTGCATTGAACCATCTAAGCTCATTTTTAATTTTAACCCCTAATGCTTCAATAGTACTAATGTACAATTGACGAATAGGTAAATCCTGAAAAGTAATGTAATTACTTCCCATTACTTTTTCTCTGCGCAAAACAGCTTTGGTTGAAAGTTCGTTAGATGCTAACTTAAATAGTTTTTTTGATGAAGAAGAAAATTCGCTTTTTCTAATTCCCTTATCGGCAAAATAAATAAGATATTTTTTTTGTGCTTCAACTTTTAATGAAAAAGCCGATATAAAAAACATCAACAATAATATTTTCATTTTTACCTTTCATAACCAAATTATTGATTATCATTAAAATGTTTATTAATGAACTAATTTTGCAATTCGATTAATTCTGACTGAACTTAAAAGTTTAAAAAATTGAGAAAATGAAATATTGGGGTCCCACGACCAATAAATCATCCAAGCTTCGCCTTCAACTTTATCACGAGGAACTAAACCCCAAAATCTGCTATCGGCACTATCATCACGGTTATCACCCATCATAAAATAGTAATTTTTTTTCATCTTGTATTGGCTAACCACTTTTCCTTCTATTGTAACTTGACCATTTCTTAAACCTACAACACGCTTACCAAATTCTCTGTCAATTATTGTTCGCCACCACTCAATATTATTCTTATTAAGTGAAATCAATTCTCCCTTTTGCGGAATAATATACGGTCCGTAATTATCTTTGTTCCACCCACTTCCCTTTGGGAAAATATCCGGCTGAGGAATTCCCTTAGGAATATAATAATTAGCAAAATATTGTATATGAATTGGAATTGGAGCTCTCTTTCCATTTATAAAAACAACTTTATCTTTTATTGTCAAAGTATCGCCTGGGGTTGCAATACATCGTTTTACGTAATTAACAAATCCGTTAGGTTCCAATACGTCCCTATCACCAGGATACTCAAAAACAACAATGTCTCCTTTTTGCGGATCTCTAATAGCCGGTAATTGAAAATAAGGAAGTGTAATATCCGTAAACGGTACATTTCTCGGAGATGACGAACCATAAACAAATTTATTTACAAATAGAAAATCACCAACACGGATTGTTTTTTCCATCGATCCTGTTGGAACGCGTGAAGTTTCAATTAAAAAAGTTTTAATTAATAATGCTGCAATTGCAGCAAACAATAAATTTTTAAAAAATTCCCAAAATTTTTGAGAGGATGTTTTTTGTATTATTTTAGTTTTTGATGTCATATTCTTTTATTATAAATTATTAAAATAAATCAGTTCCAAGTATATTAATTTTTGACCTATTAATCGAGATTTGGTAAAAGTTATCCCAAAACAACACTAATCGTCAATTTGAAGAACAGCAAGAAATGCTTCCTGTGGAATTTGGACATTTCCTACTTGTTTCATTCTTTTTTTACCTTCTTTTTGTTTTTCCAAAAGTTTTCTTTTTCTTGTTATATCACCGCCATAACACTTAGCAAGCACATTTTTCCTTAATGCCTTTATGTTTGTTCGCGAAATAACTTTTGAACCCACCGCAGCCTGTACAGCAATTTCAAACATTTGACGCGGAATAAGCTCTTTAAGTTTGCTGGAAACTTTGCTTCCCCAATAATAAGCTTTATCCTTATGAACAATAACTGAAAGTGCATCAACAGTATCACCGTTAAGCATAATATCTAGTTTAACCAGCTCGGACTTTCGATAGCCAATATATTCATAGTCGAAAGATGCATATCCGCGAGTTATAGATTTAAGTTTATCATAAAAATCGAATATAATTTCTGATAACGGAAACTCGAATTCCAAATCGGCTCGGGTAGGGTCTATGTATGTTGTGTTTTTGTAAATCCCTCGCTTCTCCATTGAAAGCTTCATAATATTACCTACATAAGTACTCGGTGTAACAATCTGAGCTTTAATGTAAGGTTCCTCTACATATTCAATCTCTGCAACCGTTGGCATCATTGCAGGATTATCCACAATAATTAATGAACCATCCTTTTTATAAATTTGATATTCAACATTAGGCAAGGTAGTAACTATGTTTTGATCATATTCGCGTTCTAAACGTTCCTGAACAATTTCCATATGCAGCATTCCAAGAAAACCACAACGAAATCCAAAGCCCAGCGCCGTAGAAGTTTCAGGGGTAAAAACCAATGCAGAATCATTGAGTTGCAACTTATCCAGCGAATCACGTAGTACTTCAAAATCTTCAGAATTGCTTGGATACAATCCACTATAAACCATCGGTTTTATTTCCTGATAACCCGGAAGCTGTTTATCAGTACCGTTCTTAACATGTGTTACAGTGTCACCAACTTTAGTATCGTGAACATCTTTTATACCCGCAATTAAATATCCTACATCTCCCGCTTCAATTTTAGTCGTCTTAATTCTTGATAATCCAAGGATTCCAACTTCTTCAGCAAGATAATTTTTACTATTCTCAAAAAATTTGATTGCATCTTTTTCCATGAGTATTCCATTAACGACACGAACATATGCAATCGCACCGCGGTAAGCGTCAAAAACCGAATCAAAAATAAGTGCTTGTAAAGGTGCCTCTTTATCGCCTGTAGGTGAAGGTACTTTATTTACTATAGCTTCAAGAATATCGTTTATTCCCGCCCTAGTTTTAGCACTGGCAAGAATAATTTCAGATTCATCGCAACCTATTAGGTCTATTATCTGTCCTTTTACTACGTCAATCATAGCACTGGGTAAATCAATTTTATTTATAACCGGAATGATTTCCAGACCGGCATCAATTGCAAGATAAAGATTACTGATAGTTTGTGCTTCAACACCTTGTGCGGCATCAACTACAAGAATTGCTCCTTCACAGGCATTAAGCGAGCGTGAAACTTCGTAGGAAAAATCTACATGCCCGGGAGTATCTATTAAATTTAATATATATTTATTTTTATCCGAAGCAACATATTGCATTTGTATTGCGTGTGATTTAATTGTTATTCCGCGTTCCCGCTCAAGTTCCATATCATCAAGCAATTGGGATTTTGCTTCCCTTTTACTCACAGTACTGGTTATCTCAAGCAATCCGTCTGCAATAGTAGATTTACCGTGATCTATATGTGCAACAATGCAAAAATTTCTAATATTTTTCATAAATAAGTATTAATAATTTAACTTATTAATATATTGATTGTGCAAGACAATTGATAGTCTTGAAATCGAAACCGGCAATTCAGAGTCAAATAATACAGTTTTCAATATTAAATTGTTGTTGTAGAACAAACT
>CAZXDS010000059.1:0-12186 GCA_964639525.1 uncultured Melioribacteraceae bacterium
ATTATTAAATTAAAATTTTATTAAAACAATTTCTATTCCCTTCATTCCGGCAAATCCGCTGCGGCGGATACATCAGCATGACGTGTTTTTTTGCTTATATTCGTTATTAAAGACGGCTGAGTTCTAATTAACTCAGCATTACTATTTACTACTCAAAACACGCCGTCATTCCGTGATATTCTTACACGGAATCTCATGATGTGTCCAGGATGCTGAAATAATCCGGCAGCTGCCGGACAGCATGACAGTGCTTTTAGGTTAGCTATAGTCCTTATTAAAATTAAGAATGCTGACATTATTAGAACTCAGCCTTAAAGACTAATCCGCTGCAGCGGTCATAATCTCGAACATTTTTCTAATTCTGAAACATTATCAATGAGTTACTCTAAAAAGCTCCAAACGGACTAAAGTCCGTTTGGGGAAGTTCGTTTTTAGTCTGTTTCCCCACGACTGAAGTCGTGGGTTAGTCAAAATATTACTTTTTAGAATGGACTCATCAATATAACAACATATACAATATCAACAAATTGATTTTACGAAATCTAATAATATATCTTCTTCAAATTGATTTGCAGAAAGCTGCATCCCAATTGGTAAACCTGTTCTATCATTTCCAATCGGTACATTGATAGCAGGAATTCCGGCTAAGTTTGCAGAAGTTGTGTAAATATCAGAAAGATACATTTCCAAAGGATTTATCGATTTCGCACCAATCTTAAATGCTGTAGTCGGTGAAGTCGGTGTTAAAATTAAATCTACTTTTTTAAAAACAGCATCAAAATCACTTTTAATCAAACGCCTAACTTTTTGAGCTTTGCTGTAATATGCCTCGTAATAACCGGAAGATAACACAAAAGTTCCGAGCATAATTCTTCTTTTAACTTCATTGCCAAAGCCTTCGGAGCGTGAATTAATATACATATTTTTCAAATTTGATGATTGTTCGGAGCGGAAACCGTAACGTGCACCGTCAAAGCGAGCAAGATTTGAGGACGCTTCTGCGGTAGTTAAAACATAATACGCTGCAATTGAATACTCGGTATGCGGCAAAGATATTTCAACAATTTCATTACCTGCTTTACGAATTTTCTCTATTTGATTTTCGAGCTCATTTCTCACTTCCGCATTCAAACCATCACCAAAATATTCTTTCGGAATTCCTATTCGATAGTGATTGTCTGTATTAAAATCGGAAAGATAATTTGGTACTTCAATATTTTCAGAAGTTGAATCTTTTGTATCATATCCGGCAATTACGGAAAGGACTAAAGCTGCATCATCAATATTATTTGCAAAAGGACCAATTGAATCAAAAGATGAAGCAAACGCAGTTAAACCAAAACGTGAAACTCTGCCGTAACTTGGCTTCACTCCATAAACTCCCGTAAAAGAAGCAGGCTGCCGAATAGAACCTCCGGTATCTGTTCCGATAGCAGTATCGCACAAATTTGCAGCAACAGCCGCGGCGGATCCGCCGCTCGAACCACCGGGTACATATTCGGGATTTACAGGATTTAATACATTTCCGAAAAAAGAATTCTCATTTGAAGAACCCATTGCAAATTCATCACAATTGGTTTTACCTATTATTATTGCATCTTCATCAATTAAATTTTGAATTGCAGTTGCCGTGTAAATAGCTTTGAAATTTTGGAGTATTTTTGAAGAGCAGGTTAATGGTTTATCTTTAATTGATAATACATCTTTTACGGCTATTACCATTCCGGCAAGCTTTCCGCATTTGTTATTTTTGATTTTGGTATCAATTATTTTAATTTTATCAGTTAAATTTTCAAAAATAAAATTAAAAGCATTAATGTTTTTTTTCGCTTCTATTCTGTTGTAGAATTCTTTTACATTATCAACAAGAGATAATTCGCCGGATTTAATTAGTTCAAGTTTTTCCGAGTGGTTTTTATATAATGACAAACAAGTATCCTTCAAACATAAATAATTTTATAATTTTTAAACAGGCGTACCCATATTCTAATAGAAAATGGATACAAATCAATTTGGAAGATATCCAAAATTATTTAGCGGAGCTGTCTTTATCTTTATCATCAGTGAGGTTGATATCTTCTTCAACTTCTTTGATGGCTTTTTTGAATTCCTTCATTCCTTTACCAAGTCCTTTAGCAAAATCAGGAATTTTTTTAGCTCCAAATAAAATCAAAATAGCTAATACAATCAAAAGTATTTCGGGGGTTCCAATATTTCCAAGCATCTTATTTATTCCTTTATGATGTTATAAATTTTCAATTATTGATTCAAATATGCCGGTTCCATCAATGTTTCCTATAACAGGGTTAACACACCTTTCCGGATGCGGCATCATTCCCAGTACGTTCCCTTGCTTGTTTATTACTCCGGCAATATTCAACTTCGAGCCATTGGGATTAAATTCACTTTCAGTCAAACCGTTTGCGGAAGCATACTTAAAAACAATTTGCTCATTGTTCTGCAGTGATTTTAATGTATCACTGTCGGCAAAATAATTTCCCTCACCGTGTGCAATGGGAATTTTAATCACTTCCTTTTTTACATTGGAAGTGTACTTTGTGTTTCTATTTTCGACTTTTAAATATACATCTTTACAAACAAATTTTAAGTTTTCGTTTTTAAGCATAACGCCGGGCAATAACCCCGCTTCGAGCAAAATTTGAAATCCGTTACAAATCCCAATTACCATTCCGCCACTATTTGCAAATTCAATCACTGAGTTCATAATAGGGGAGAATCGAGCAATAGCTCCCGACCTTAAATAATCCCCATAAGAAAATCCGCCGGGCAATATTATTATGTTGCTTCCCTGCAGATCAGATTCCTTATGCCACAGAAAAGTACTTTCATAATTCAATATTTTTTTTATTGCATAAAAAGCATCGTGATCACAATTTGAACCTGGGAAAACTACAACACCGAATTTCGGATTCATTTTATAGATTCCAATTTATATTCATAATCTTCCATGATTGGATTTGAAAGCAATTTACTGCAGTATTCCTTTACTTCATTTTCTGCCTTTTCAAAATCATCACCATCAATATCAAATTCTATAAACTTACCGATTCTTGTATTGCTAACATTGTTAAACCCTAAAAGTTTTGCTCCTTCTTCGGTTGCTTTTCCTTGAGGGTCAAATATTGATGGGCGCCTTTTGATAATAACTGTAACTTTATACAATTTTTTCTCTCAGTTTGTTTTATTATTAATCTTAAATCTATTTGGAGTTATATGAAAGAGTTTGGTTATTAAATATCTCAAAATACCAAATAAAATAAGTGAACTAAATATGAAAAAAATTCCTTTTAGTCCAATGTAAATTAAAATAAAAATTGTCATCAAAACAAAAGCAATAAGGAAAGGACTATCCTTAAACATGCTTTTGTGAAATTTTGGCATTGCGTTATATGGAACTGTACTTACAAGAAGTCCGGACAACAATAGAATCAATGGAATAATTAAAATAAGATAAGGGTCGTTTGGAATTCCACTTGGTTTGAACATAAAAATAAACGAAGCAATTGTTAATGCCGAAAGGGGAATTGGGAGACCTTTAAAATCTTCTTTTACAGATAGATCTTCAACTTGAATGTTGAATCGAGCAAGACGCAAAGCACCAAAAATTAATAGGAGGGAACTTATAACAATGCCACCAAATCCAAATTTAATTAAATATGCTTGATAAATTAACATCGCAGGAGCAGCACCAAAGCTAATAGTGTCGCCAAGGGAATCTAACTGAACACCGTATTCGCTCGATGTACCGAGAAGCCTTGCAAATAATCCGTCCAATACATCAAATATTGCGGCAATACCTATAAAATAGGCAGCAAGAATAAATTCTTTTTCACCGGCATAAATAAGAGAAACAAAACCGGAAAAAATATTTAAAGTCGTTAAAGTGTTTGGAATTACGGCACGTTTATTTTTTACTTTCATAATTTTATTTCTCAAATAATATTGATTCTCCGGCGGAAACTATATCTCCTTCTTTCACTTTGATTTTCCAATCGGGCTGAACAATAACATCAACTCGGCTGCCGAATTTAATCATACCGAATCTTTTTCCTTGTTTCACGGTATCGCCTTTGGAAAGTTCGCAAATAATTCTTCTTGCAACAAATCCTGCAACTTGTGTAAATAAAACTTTGCCGTAACTGCTTAAAATTCCAATTTCCGTGCGTTCATTTCTTGTATCTGCTTTATCGTGAAAGGCAACAAGATATTCACCTTTTACATATTTAAAATACTCCACAACACCATCAATAGGAATTCTGTTTACGTGTACATTTAACGGCGACATAAAAATGGAAATCTGTACTGCATCCCCGTTAATAAATCTATTCTCAGTAATATTTTTAATAATTAATATTTTTCCGTCTGCAGGCGAAACAATAGCATTCTCTTTATTCGGGGCCGTCCTATTCGGGTCTCTAAAAAAATATAGTGTGAATGCCATAAACAAAAGACTGGCAAAAACAATTAAAATTTTAACTATATTGTTATTTATAAAGAAAGAAATAATAATAAAAATAAGAACAATTACAGCAATAATTCCTACAGTTGAATATCCGTATTTAGTAATCATAATTAAATGAATAAACCCTAAAATTTTTGAAATAATAATTTACAACATTCCAATGTGAATTTCCTTGTAAAATGAAATTTTCTTAAATTCATTATTACAAAATAATTATTAATGTACATGTTGGAGGTAAGAATGAAAGGCGGAATGCAGGGAATGATGAAACAAATTCAAAAAATGCAAGCCGAAATGGAAAAAGTGCAGAATGAGTTGGGAAACAAATCTGTTACTGAAGAAAGCGGTGGTGGTATGGTTAAGGCAACAGTTAATGGGAAAAAAGAAGTTATTTCTCTTGAAATAGATAACGAAATTATTAACGGGGGCGATAAAGAAATGTTAGAAGATTTGGTTGTTGCCGCTGTTAACAAGGCTTTGGAAAGTGCAGGAAGAATGGCGGAAGATGATTTAGGAAGCGTTACAAAAGGAATGATTCCTCCGGGATTAAACATTCCGGGGTTTTAGAATTGCTAATTGCAGAGCCTTTACAAATTGCAATTGAAGAATTAAGCAAGCTGCCTTCCATTGGGAAAAAAACTGCGCAACGGCTTGCTTTATTTCTTTTAAAAAGTGATAAAAAATTTGTTGTCGATTTATCGCAATCTTTAATTGACTTAAAAGAGAAGATTCAATTTTGTTCGGTTTGTTTTAATTTGAGTGTTAATGACAAATGTGAAATTTGTGAAAGTCCAAAACGTGATAACTCGGTGATTTGTGTAGTTGAGGAAGCGAGTGACGTAATTGCTATTGAGAAAACAAATGAATACAACGGATTGTATCACGTTCTTGGTGGAGTTCTTTCTCCTTTGTCCGGGCAGGGAATTGATACTTTAAGAATCAAGGAATTGCTAAAAAGATTACAATCTGATGAAGTGAAAGAAATTATTCTTGCATTAAATCCTGATACCGAAGGGGAAACAACTACATTATATCTCGCAAAAATATTAAAACCTTTGGGACTGCAAATTTCACGAATTGCGCGTGGACTTCCGGTTGGAGGGGATTTGGAATTTGCAGATGAAGCTACAATCGGCAGAGCTGTATTAAGTCGTATTAGTTTATCATGAGTGAGTGGTTTAAAGATTGGTTTGCCTCTGAGGAATATCTCCAAGTTTATTTGCACCGAGATAACGATGAGGCTGAACAACTAATTTCATTTTTATTAAATGAAATTTCAATACCGCAAAATTCCTTTGTGCTGGATGCTGCTTGTGGAGCGGGAAGGCATTCAAAAATATTTTCAGATAGAAACTACAAGGTCTTTGGTTTTGATTTAAGTAAAACATTGTTAAAGTTAGCAAATGAATTCTTGAATGGCAACGTAACAAATTCTCACTTTATTTGTGCAGATTTGAGGAATGTTTGCTATAGGCAAAAGTTTGATTTAGTGGTTAATCTTTTTACAAGTTTCGGTTACTTTAATAGCGACAGTGAGAATTTAAGTTTTATTGTTTCAGCTTTTGATTTATTAAAAAGTAACGGTTATTATATTTTTGATTATTTGAATTCAAATTTTATTGTTAATAACTTGGTGAAGTTTTCAAAAAAAGTTGTAGGCAAAAAAGAAATTTTTGAAGAACGTAAAATAGTTAATGGCAGAGTTGAAAAGATTATTACTATTACTAATGGCTTGACAATAAAAAAATATAAAGAATCCGTAAAATTATATTCATACAGAGATATTGAATCGATGTTTACAAACATTGGATTCAAAATAGTTAAATCTTTCGGTGATTATCAAGGGAATATGTTTAATGAAAGTACTTCACCAAGAATGTTAATAATTTTCAAAAAATGAAAAAAAATATAATAATCATATTTTTGTTTGGTTTGTTGGTTGTCGGATGTGATATTTTTCAGACGAGAACACCTGAGAATCCCAATTCTATTGGAAATACTTTTGTACCGGCAACTACTACGGATATATTGTTTGATAATTTCGTGAATTCGTTTAACGAAAAAATTGTTGAGAATTATCTAGCGACCCTTGTTGATAATGCTACACTTGAAAAAACATACACATTTATTCCTGCTGCCGGAGCAGTTTCAAAGTTCCCCGGACTTACTGATTGGACACTGAATTCCGAGAGATTATATTTTACAAATATTGTTTCACTTTCGGGAAAAAATCCTATTATAGTTCAATTGCAAAACGGTTCGGGAAATGTGCAGGGCGATAGTGCAATATTTAGTTACGATTATGTTGTTACATTACCGTTTGCAGAAAATAAGTTTGAAGGAAGTGCACGATTTACTGTATTTTTAGATAATAGAAATTTATGGTTTATAACAAAGTGGGAAGATTTTGAAAAACCCGGTTTCCAAAGTTGGAGCGAAATTAAAGGGAAATATAATTAGAAATATATTTTCTTTATTTTTTATTTCTTTTACATTGTTCGGGTGCGTAAATCCTTTCGCTCCGGCGCTCGATACTTCGGAAGGCAACAGTTCAATTATCAGTGATAGAAAAAATATCGACGGAATTTTTAAAAACCTGCAATATTCTTATACGTTTAAAGATTCAACAATTTATGGACAATTATTGGCAAGTGATTTTCAATTCAGTTATCGCGATTACGATCTTGGTGTAGATATTTCGTGGGGGCGAGATGAAGAAATGAAAGTTACAAACGGGCTTTTCCAAAATTCGCAAAAGCTTGATTTAATATGGAACAATATTGTTTCGTTGTCGAGTGATTCAACAAATGTTATTCGGAGTTTTAACTTAACTATAACTTTTAACCCAACTGATATTGTTTTGGTAGATGGAAGAATTAACTTAACTTTGCAGAAAGACGAAGAACAAAAGTGGCAGATAATTAATTGGCTTGACGAATCAAATTTTTAATCAATGATTGTTTATTATATAACAGAAGCATATAAGTATTTAACAAGAGCAAAACTATCTACATTGGTAGCAATTCTTTCCACAAGTTTTGCGCTGATTTTTCTCTCTTTTTCAATTTTAATTTTCTTTATGTCAAACTCACTTGAAACGAAAATAAAGCAAAATATAAAGGTTAATATTTTATTGAACAAAGATATTAGTCAACCCAAAATTGATTTATTAAAGAAAAAAATAAGTAATAATAAGTGGGTGAGCGGTGTAAACTTTGTTAGTTCTCAACAAGCTAAAAAGAATTTCATAAATGAAACAGGAGAAGATTTTTCAAAACTTCTAAAAAACAATCCGCTGCCTTCTTCCTTTGTTGTAAAATTCCATCCCGCAAAAATTAACAGTAACGCTTTAAAATTATTTGTAAATGACTATAGGTATTCGGATGGCGTGGAAGATGTAATTTATGATTATAATATTTTAGTAAAACTTTTAAAACTGAGTAATCCTATAAAATTAAGTATTCTTATTATTGCCTTTTTACTCAATATTTTTGCGGTATATTTTGTTTATACCATAAACAAGCATTTTATTTTAAGTAGGAAAAATCAATTTAACACAATGAAATTAGTTGGTGCAAAAGTAATTTCGATAAAAATACCGTTATTGATGGCTTCTCTGTTCATTGGAATTATCAGTTCAATATTTGTTATTGGCTTATTTGATGGTTCAATAATACTAATCAGTAAATATTATGGTAAATTTATCTTTACAAAAATGATTTATATTTTTAACTTAAGTGTTTTGATATTTGGGATAATGTTATCTTTTATCAGTAGCTATTTTGCTGGAAAAAGTATTTCAATAAAACTAAATTGAATTTGATGGAGAACACTTCTTTTTTTTAATAAAATTATTATTATCATTTTTACTTTTGAGGGAATTTTAATATGAATAAAAAATTTTTAATTACTGCAATGCTTTTCTTTTTTGCAGTAACATTATCTGCCCAAGTCAAAGACTATCGGCTTGGTTCCACAAGAATTGGGCAATACAATAATCAAAGCGGATATTTTGATTTATCAGACCCGGAATCTTTAAATATTATTGTTTCTCTATGGGGTTTTGTGAAATATCCCGGTCGTTATCTTGTGCCGTTTAATACTACTGCTACCGATTTAATATCTTATGGCGGCGGACCGCAGGATAATGCTTACTTGGATAGAGTTCAATTATTTCGTACAAAAGAAGACTCCACACAGCAAATTATTAATCTTGGGATGAGAGATATACTCCATGGTGATACTTTGTCAACGGGGTTTGTAGCAATCCATACCTTAGAAGCAGGAGATGTTCTTCTTGTTCCCGGAGAACCAAGACTTTATTTCCAGCAAAAATTTTCATTATGGATGTCTTTTATATCTATTCTGATTTCATTAAGTATTTTAATAATAAATATTACAAGAAAATAATTGAGGGTTAAGTGAATAACGAATTAAACCAAAATTTCCAAGCAGAAGAAGGCAATTCATTAAAAGATTATATTAAATTAATCCGTTCATATTTGCTGCCTATTTCTTTAATTGCCGGTACTGCATTGATTGTTTCCATTGTATATGCATTAACTGCGGTTGATATTTATCAAGCATCCTCGTCTTTAAAAATTTCTAAACCCGAAGCAGGAGGTATCTTAAGTTCACCATTAATCCCCGGATTTTCTGATTTCGGCAGCGATAGATTTATTGCAAATGAAATGGAGATATTAAAAAGCAGGTCAATCAGAGAAAGAGTAGCTAAAACACTAATTGATACTTTTAAGTCAATAAATAACAGAAGTAAGTTTTATATGATATTGGACGAGAGTTTTTCAATTGACCAGGATACATCTGAATTACTAGATAAGTATTCCATGTTTGAAATGTTAGAGGAAAAAGTTAAGATTGATCAGAAAAGAGGTATTGACTTTGTTGATATAACATTTGAATCGCCATCTCCTTTTGAAGCTCAACTTGTTGTTAATGTTTATGCCAATGCTTATAAAAAGTTAAATCTGACTCTCAATCGTCAGCAGTTAGTTACAGTTCGAGAATTTTTAAACAAACAAAAGAAGGAAAAGTTTAACGAGCTAATTAAAGCTGAAGATAAATTAAAAAATTATCAGCTAAAAGGCGGAATAGTTTCATTACCCGAACAGGCGCAAGCTCTTGTTGATCAACTTACAGATTTCCAGTCTAAGCGCGATGCTGCTCAAATAGAATTAACAATATCAGAGCAATCTTTAAGAAAATTAAAAGAGGAACTCAAAAAGCGAAATCCAAGATTACAAGAATATCTTGATGGATTGGCACTTGATTCTTATATAAAAACATTATCTGAGCAGATAGCTTTATTGCAGACTCAAAAAGATAAAGCAATTGCAAGCGGCAAAAATAATATAAATAAGCAGAAAGTAATAAAAAGTGCAAAACGACAGATTGATGATCTGAAAGCAAAGCTGAATGCTGAGATAAAAAGAAAAGGCGCCACTTTATTGGCTGCTACTCCTGATGAAATAAGGGAATTAACTCAGAAAATATTTGAAGGCGAAGTTAAGCATCAAAGTAGTTTGGCTTCATACAATGCGTTAAAAAAAATCACACAGGAATATGAAAATAAATTCAACTTGCTGCCTGATATTACGATTGAATTAGCTAGATATGAAAGAGAACAGCAGGCTTTTGAGAAATTGTATTTATTAATTGAAGAAAAATACCAAGAGGCACTTATTAATGAAAAATCCATACCGGGCGATGTAATTATTGTAGATCCGGCAATAACTCCATATAAACCTGCCAAACCAAACCGTAAATTAATTGTGATTATTGGTTTGGTCCTTGGTTTAGGAATTGGTTTCGGATATGCCTTTACAAAAGATTTCTTTGATAATACTGTTAAAACTCCTGAAGATTTGCAAAAACGAAATATAAACGTACTTACGTGGATACCGCAGTTTAATTTTGGAGTACAAAACAAAGAGTTTGAATTTATTGTTGCCAAAAAATCCGATTCAATTCCAAGTGAAGCTTTTAGAGCATTGCGTACAAGAATTCAATTTTCAAAAATTGAAAGGGATGCTATTAAATCTATTCTTGTTACTTCATCAACTCCAAAAGAAGGCAAGACAACAATCTCTACTAATCTCGCCGGTAGTTTTGCTCTTGCAGACAGAAAAACTATTATTGTAGATTGTGATTTACGCAAACCGAGAATGCACAATGTTTTCAAAGTTAAAAGATATCCCGGGTTTACGGATTACTTTTTTGGCGAAGCTGAATATGATGATATTATTCGCCAATCGGAGATGAAAAATCTTTCATTTATTACAGCCGGAACAATTCCTCCGAACCCTGCTGAAATATTGAGTTCAAGGCAAATGGAGGAATTTCTTGCTAGATTAAAAAAAGAATATGATTTGGTTATTTTAGATTCACCACCGGTAATTGCTGTTACCGACTCTGAAATACTATCCAGTTTGGTCGATGCTACATTATTGGTTGTTTCTGCCGATAAAACGGAAATTGAATTAATGGAAAAAGCGGCGGAACTTCTTTCTAGCCAGCATCATAATACTTTCTTGGGGGCGGTTTTAAATAACTTTAGTTATAAGAGCGGTTACGGTTCATATTATAAATATTACTATTATTATTCTCATAACAATGACGGAAAACAAAAAGGGAAGTTGAAGGCTTAAATGAAAACTGCCGTAGTAACAGGTGGAGCGGGATTTCTCGGTTCACATCTATGCGATAAATTGATCGCGAATAATATTAAGGTTATTTGTGTTGATAATTTATTAACGGGAAGAATTGAAAATGTTGAGCATCTTTTCGGGAATGAATTATTTCAATATATTAAACACGATGTTACTAATTTTATTCATGTCCCGGGTGATGTTGATTATGTTCTGCATTTTGCTTCACCGGCAAGCCCGATTGATTACTTGAAATTACCGATTCAAACTCTTAAAGTCGGTTCGCTTGGAACACATAAAGCTTTGGGACTTGCAAAAGAAAAAGGCGCTAGATTTTTAATTGCTTCTACATCGGAAGTTTACGGTGATCCTGAAATAAATCCGCAAGTGGAAGAATACTGGGGGAATGTTAATCCCATCGGTCCTCGCGGTGTTTATGATGAAGCAAAACGTTTTTCGGAAGCAATTACAATGGCATATCATCGCTATCACGGCGTGGATACCAAAATTGTAAGAATATTCAATACTTACGGTCCTCGAATGAGATTGGATGACGGAAGAGCTTTACCTGCATTTGTATCTCAAGCTCTTAATAATGAAGATATTACGATTTTTGGTGATGGAAGTCAAACCAGAAGTTTCTGCTTTGTAAATGATTTGGTTGACGGAATTTTCAAACTTCTCCTTTCAGACGAGCACGGCCCGATAAACATCGGTAATCCTGTAGAAATTACTATTAAACAGTTTGCTGAAGAAGTAATTAAAATTACAAATTCAAACAGTAAACTTTCCTTTCTCGAATTACCAACTGATGATCCAAAAGTCCGCAGACCTGATATTACAAAAGCTAAAGAAAAATTGGGTTGGGAACCTAAAGTTAATAGGGCGGAAGGGTTAAAAATTACTATTGAGTATTTCAAAAATGAATTGGGATTATAATTAATTATTTCTCAATTTACGGTATCAAGGATTGCTTCGCTACTGTGAACTTGATACATTTGCAATGGTTGTGATTTATGAATTTTGGAAAGATGA
>CAZXDS010000059.1:12286-15356 GCA_964639525.1 uncultured Melioribacteraceae bacterium
ATGAAGATATGCAAAAAGTTAGGAACGATTTTAGCAATGTTAGACTCTATGTGCTTTCAGATAAACAACATCCAAATGATTATAAATTCTCAAATATCGAGGAAACCTTAAATGGCATTGAAATAATCAATAAAGAATTTGAAAGATTATTTAGAGAATTATTGAAAACCGATTCCTAACGAAAGCTAAATTTATTAGTATTATTACTAATAAGGCGGCGCACACATTTTCATCAAACCGCTGCAACTTAAAAAACAAGTTTCGGTTGTTCGCTAAAAATAAGTGCTGATTGAAATGGAAAAAACAATTAAGCAATTTAGCTCTTTTAACTCCGCACATAAAATTCTCATAATATTTTTTGATATTCTATTCTTGTAAATGTAATTTGTAAACAAGATTATTAGCTTCCTGAATTTATAAATAAAAAGACTGCTTATGCACTTACAACTTTTAGATTTTGTAATAGTAATACTTTTCTTTCTCGTGATTTTTTCAGTTGCAATTTATTATTCAAAAAGGGCGGGGAAGGATACGAATAATTTTTTCCTTTCCGGCAGAAATATGCCTTGGTACATTGCCGGAACTGCAATGGTAGCAACAACATTTGCTGCTGATACGCCGCTTGCGGTTACCGAACTGATTGCAAAAAACGGAATTGCCGGCAATTGGCTTTGGTGGAATATGGCTATCGGCGGAATGCTGACGGTTTTTTTCTTTGCTAAATTGTGGCGGCGTGCCGGTATTATGACTGACGTTGAACTTGTTGAATTCAGATATTCAGGGAAAGCTGCATCATTGCTTCGCGGGTTTCGTGCAATTTATCTCGGACTTTTCATGAATGCAATTGTCATGGGTTGGGTTCATAAAGCTATGGAGAAAATTTTTAGAATTACAATTCCCGGAATTAACCCGTTTATGCTCGTTATAATTGCAGCAGTTATTGTAGCAATATATGCTTCCGCTTCCGGTTTGCTTGGAACTGCGCGGACAGACAGTTTGCAGTTTATTTTTGCAATTACAGGCTGCATAATTCTTGCGATAATAATACTCCAATTGCCTCAGATTGGCGGCACAATTGCATTAAAAGAAAAACTTTCTCCTCAAGTATTGAGCTTTGTACCTAAGATTGGGAATGTGAGTGTCGGCGGAATTTCAGGCGGAGTGCTTGCTTTATCAACCGGAGCATTTTTTGCTTTTATCGGATTGCAATGGTGGTCAAGTTGGTATCCGGGTTCCGATCCGGGCGGCGGCGGTTATATTGCACAACGAATGATGTCTGCTAAAGATGAAAAGCACAGCATTTTTGCAACTCTTTGGTTTACAATTGCGCATTACACAATTCGCCCATGGCCCTGGATTATTGTTGCACTTGCTGCATTGGTGATTTTGCCTCGTGCTCAAAATGTTGATGAATTAAAAAAGGAAAACCCGGCTCTTTATAAAAAGGTCGTTGTTGTTTATCAGCAAAGGGATAACGGTTCGTTCGATATTTCGGCACAAGATAAACAGTTTAAAGATTTTTATGAAAAATATGAAAATACTGTTGATCCCGGCTCTATGTATCCGAAATTAATGATGCGTTATTTGCCGAACGGATTGCTTGGGTTATTGATTGCCGTTTTTCTTGCAGCATATATGTCAACAATTGCATCGCAACTCAATTGGGGAACTTCATATTTAATAAATGATTTTTATAAAAGATTTATTAAAAAGGATGCTTCGGAAAAGCACTATGTGCTTGTTTCAAGAATCGGTATAATTTTGATGATTATTTTTTCGTTGGTAATCACCAAATTATTTCTCACTACAATTTCGGGTGCATGGGAATTTATCATAAACGCAAGTGCAGGAATGGGATTGGTATTAATTTTACGATGGTTTTGGTGGAGAATTAATGCGTGGTCTGAAATATCGGCAATGATTGCTCCGCTTATTATTTATCCTATTGCTCGTTGGGGATTTGGAATGCAGTCGCCGATTACTTTGTATCCCATAGTTTTGGGAACTACAATAGTTTGGTTACTTGTAACATATATAACTAAACCAACGGACAAACAGACGCTTTATTCATTTTATAAAAAAGTTCATCCCGGTGGAATCGGCTGGAAGAAAATTTATAGGGAATTGCCTGATGTAAAAAGTGATACGGATTTCGGTTTGTCTTTTGTTAATTGGATAAGCGGTGTGGTTTTAATTTATTCAACACTGTTCGGGATTGGAAAACTGATATTCGGGAATTATGCTATGGGTTTATTTTATTTTCTAATCGGCGGAATAGCTTCATTTATAATTTATAAAAACCTTCAAAAGCAAATGGAATATCCTGCAGCGGCTAAATGAATTTTTCTGATAATAATTTAGAGATATTGCGAAATGATGCTTTCAGGTTATTTAAAGATGGTGTAAAAGCTGTTAACGCTTATTCATCGGTTAAAAATCATTTTAAGTTGAATGAAAACATTCTTTCCATTTCAAATATAAACGGTGCGGAAAAGGCATTTAATCTAGAGCAATATAGAAATATTTATGTTGTTGGCGCGGGGAAAGCATCGGCAAAAATGGCGGAAGCTGTTTTGAATATTTTATCCGAAAAAGTTTCAGAGAGTTTAATAATCACAAAATACGGGTTTTCAACTTCAGTAGTAGATGCCCAAATAATTGAGGCGGCGCATCCCGTTCCCGATTCTAACGGAATATTAGGAACAAAAGAAATTTTAAAAATTTGTAAAAAAGCTGATGCAGATGATTTGATAATTTTTCTTTTGTCCGGCGGTGCATCGGCATTGCTTGCTTTGCCTGAAAATAGTATTCCATTGACTGACTTACAACAGTTAAACAATTTGTTGCTTTCATCAGGGTTGGAAATAAGTGAAATGAACATTGTTCGTAAACACATTTCACAAGTAAAGGGTGGAAAACTTGCAGATATTGCCAAGCCTGCAAATATAATTACTCTTGCCATTTCTGATGTGCTTGGCGATGCTCCTGAAATAATCGGTTCCGCTCCGACAATCTCCGGCAGTTCAACTATTAAAAACGCTTATAAAATTCTAATGAAACACAATTTGAT
>CAZXDS010000059.1:15456-16517 GCA_964639525.1 uncultured Melioribacteraceae bacterium
GATTAGGATATAAATCATTAATTGTTTCAAATTATATGAAGGGCGAAGCAAGACGTGTTGCTAAAACAATAGTGGATTATATATTGGAATTCCGACAAAATGGAATTGGGAAAAAATGCTTTATTTACGGCGGGGAAACAACTGTAAATATAAAAGGAAAAGGTAAGGGAGGAAGAAATCAGGAACTGTGTCTCGCTGCTGCAATTCAATTAGATGGAGCGGAGAATTTTGTTTTGTTAAGCGGCGGGACTGACGGAAATGACGGACCGACAGATGCAGCCGGTGCAATTTGTGATGGAAAAACAATTGAAAGAGCAAAAAGATTAAAATTGAATGCTGATTATTATCTTGCTGAAAATGATTCGTACGCTTTTTTTTCACAACTTAAAGACCTTATCCAAATTCCTGTTACCCAAACAAATGTGATGGATGTTGTGATTGTTCTTACACTTTAGAGATTAGAATTATGTTGTAAAAAATCGTTTTTTTTTGTTAAAAATTATTATCTGAATTATTTAAAACTTAATCTAACATCAGTAACATCAATTTTTCCCGATACTATTATTGGGCTACTGTTGTCTTCGCTAAAAAAAACTTCTTTGGTTGAGTTAATTGTGATTGAATAATTTTTAATGGGAGCATTATTTTTATTGGATAAATAAATGTGTGAAAAATTGTCTAAGTGAACTATTTTAACAATGAAGTCGGAATTCTCATCAATAAAAACTCCGTTTGAATCTTTTCTCTCAGGTGCAGCGACTATTTCTTCTGAATGGATATTATCTTCGTTGTTATCTTCATCTAATGATTCGGATATTAAAAATTTTAATTTTGGGTGCTGATATGAAATAATTTTTTCTATAATTGAATCTTCAATTTCTTTAGGTACCGGTTTTTTTTGCTGTTCTTTTAAAAGAGTATAAAAATTTAATTCATTCTCAAATTTTTCAGCATTGTTCGCAATATACAAGCGTTTATCCTTGTCCAAAAGTTCAGGGTTATAGATAAAGTTAAATATTTCTTCTTCTTCAATATTCATTTCTTAAGTTTAATCATTTAAT
>CAZXDS010000060.1:0-16285 GCA_964639525.1 uncultured Melioribacteraceae bacterium
TTTATTATACAATAAAAATCAAACTGTGTTTCTGAAAATCACTATTTTAAATCCTTATTTTTAAAAAATATCGTTATTCTATATGTTACAAAATAAAAGCAAAAGTAAACTTTTTTTGGTGGCAACACCTATTGGGAATTATAAAGATTTTACAATTCGAGCAATTAATATATTAAAATCAGTGAATTATATTATTTGTGAGGAGCTTAAACCTGCACGAAGCCTTCTGTCGTATTTTGATATTAATCGTGACTATATTTTACTAAACGAGCATAACGAAAAAGATGCTGCTCCGGAAATATTGCAATTATTGAAAGACGGGAAATCCGCTGCATTAATTTCGGATGCGGGAACCCCTCTTTTCAGCGATCCGGGGCATTATCTTGTTGACCTTTGTATTAAAGCAGAAATTGATATCGTACCGGTCCCCGGAGCAAACTCTTTGATACTTGCTCTAATTGGTTCCGGTATGGATATTGAAAAATTCTATCATTACGGCTGGCTATCGCCAAAAAGAAAAATTCGCCAAAAAGAATTGCTGCAATTGAAAAACAAAAAGGAATTAATTTCCGTAATGGAAACTCCCTACCGACTGCGTCAACTTTTGCAGGATGTTCAAAAAATATTTGGTAGAAATCTCCGGATTGTTGTGGCATACAAATTAACAATGCCCGAAGAAAAATTTTATAGAGGCAGCGTAACGGAAATATTGCAAATAGCAGAAAATAAAAAGTTAAAAGGCGAGTTTGTTCTTCTAATTGACAATCGCAAATAAATCAACAGAACTTGAAAAAGGAAAAATTATGAGTAAAGTAAAATTTGAAGTTGATGTTTATACTTATCAAATTGATTTTGTCGGACACGTTAGCAACATTGTTTATATACAATGGATGGAAATTGGAAGGCTAAAATTGCTTGAAGCTGTCGCTCTGCCTATTTCCGAACTTTCAAAAACCAAAATTGCCCCCGTTTTAGTTGAGACAAATATTAAATATAAAAAATCACTTTATGTTGAGGATAAAGTTAAAATTGAAGTTTGGTTTTCCGAATTACTGAATGCTTCGGCAATAATGGAATTTAGATTTTATAACAAAAACGGGGATTTAGTTGCTACCGGTTGGCAAAAAGGTTTGTTCATCAATAAAGAAAGCATGAAGGTTCATAGAATGACAAATGAAGAAAGAGAATCGCTTGCTAAGCTGCTAATTAAAAAAACTTAATTGTTTTAAGGAAAAGAAATGTTGTATATAGAAAATATAGTTCAAACACCAAATCCACAGGCATTAAAATTTGTTGTAAATGAAATATTGATAATCCGTGAAACTCGCAATTTTAACAACAAAGACGAAGCCGAAAAAGATCCGCTCGCTAAAGCAGTTTTTGAAATCGAAGGAGTTGTTTCTTTTTTTTACATGGATAAATTTATTACAATTGAAAAGGAACCGGATGCCAATTGGAATGATATTCAAAAATTATTTATCAATATTCTTCGGAATTTTGATAAAGCATTAATTCCTGCGGAAGAAAAAATAGAGCCTTCGGTATCGAATGAAGATTATCAAACATTTCAAAAAATTAATAATATTATTGACGAGCGAGTTCGTCCCGCACTTGCAGGCGACGGCGGTGGGCTTGACATTATTGAACTGAAAGATAATGAGTTGAAAATCAGATATATGGGAGCATGTGGAAGTTGCCCAAGTTCAATTCACGGAACTTTGGGGGCTATCGAAAATCTTTTGCGGCGAGAAATAAATCCGTCTATCAAAGTTATTTCCGCTTAATAAAAATGCAAAAGTCTAAAAAAATAAAAGAGCATGATTATTTTCAAATAATTGTATTGCTTTGTTCTCTCTTCATTACGTCAAATACTTTTGGGCAAAATAAACAAACCGTTACAAATGATTATTTGACAATCGTTGAGTTCAGGATAGAAAATGATTTCGTATTCCAAACTGACTACTATTTCACACACGGAATGTTTCTGCAAGTGTTTTCACCATTTGCAAATAAAAATCCATTGAATGCCTTGCTGATTCCTTTTGGAGAAAATGCGATTGTTTATCACGGAATTTCATTAGTTCAAAATTTATATACGCCGATTGAAAAATCAGATAGAATAATAGTAACCGACAGACCATTTGCAGCTTATCTACTGCTGCAAAGTACAAGAATTGCACTATACCGAAAGGAAAGACAAAAGATAAGTTCCACTTTAAAAATCGGAGTAATCGGTCCTCCGGCTTTGGGTGAAGAAATGCAGAACGGTATTCATTCTCTGCTGCCGACTTCTAGCAAAATCTCCGGTTGGCAAAATCAGATAAAAACAGATTTGATGTTAAATTACTCTGCACAATACGAAAAAGGAATTTTACGAAGTTCTTTCTTCGATACTGATCTTTTTGTTTTTGCAAACTTAGGTGCTCCATACACAAACATAGGCAGCGGACTAAATTTTAGAATTGGGAAATTTAATAATTCTTTTGCAAATCTTGAATTCTCAAAAGAAAATAAGTGGCAATATTATTTTTCAGTCAGTTCAAATTTAAAATTTGTTGTTTATGATGCAACTCTGCAAGGCGGATTGTTTAACGGAACAAGCGTACATACAATTACCGCCGGAGATGTCAGTCGCCTTGTTTTACGGAAAAGTGTATTCGGTAATTTAAGCTTTAACAATTTCAAAATGAAAATCGGAATTGTTTTCCTGACGCGGGAATTTGAAACGGGACTATCGCACAAATGGGGAGTGCTTTCGGTTATTTTAGGGTTATAAACATTGATTCGTGAATAATAATAAAACTTATCATTATCTTATTACGTCAAAACAATTATGTTAATTAATCCTTAAATAAAAGAGAGGCGAAAATGAAAATCAAACAACTTCTGTTATTTATCATTTTAATTTTATTGGTTTCAGTTTCAATGGGAAAAGATAATTCTCCTTTTGTAAGATTTCCGGCATTGAACAGTAGCGGCTCGCAGCTTGCGTTTTCGTATCAAGGCGATATTTGGACTGTTTCCGCATCAGGCGGAAAAGCGTTTCGCATTACAATTCATGAGGCTTATGAAGAAGCCCCGCAATGGAACAATGACGGTAAGCAAATTGCATTTACAAGTAACCGCTGGGGAAGTAAAGATTTGTATGTTATTAATTCAACCGGCGGAATTCCCAAAAGAATAACATACAATTCATCTTCGGATTTAATTAATGATTGGACTTCAGACAATAAATTGCTTTTTTCAACACGCAGAACTTACAGACAAATTGAATGGGAATTTGAAATCTATTCCGCTTCACCGAATGGCGGAACACCGCACCGTATTTTAGATTCGTTCGGCGATATGCCGGCAATGTCGCCAAATGGCAAATTTATAGCATTTGTAAAAGGTCCGTGCAGAATTTCACGTGAAGATTATCACGGTTCGGCTAATAGGGATTTGTGGATTTACGATATGCAGAAGAAAAAATATACTCAGCTTACAAATTACGACGGCAATGATTTTTATCCCCGTTGGGCAAATAATAATACTATATATTTTGTCAGTTCTCGCAGCGGTAAATACAATGTTTTTAAAATGGACTTAAATTCCGATGGCTCGAAAAAAGAAATTTCAGAAATAACTAAATTTAATGATAACGGGGTCCGTTATTTAAGCGTCAGTAAAGACGGCTCCGCTATTGCGATGGAAAGAGGAACGGACATTTACTTAATGAAAACAAACGGTGGAACTCCCGCCAAAGTTGATATTCAAATCGGTGCGGATTATCGTTTTGACCCGATTGTGCATAAATCATTTTCAAATAAAGTTGAAGAATATGCAGTTTCGCCGAATGGAAAATTGCTTACGTTTTCAATTCACGGTGAAATTTTTGTAAAGGAAAATAACAAGGAAAAGAAACGAAGTGTGAAACTCACGGATTCTCCGAGCAGAGATCAACATCCTGCATGGGCAAGTGATTCAACTATAATCTTTGTTTCCGATAGAAGCGGACAAAAAGATTTGTATTCCGTGCAGTCTTCTGATAAATCGAATACGAGTTTATTCAAAAGTTTGAAACACAAAGTAACTCGTTTAACAACTACTGAAACCGATGAGGATTTTCCGGTAGTTTCACCAAATTTGAATAGTGTTGCTTATGAAATTGGCCGCGGAAAATTAGTCGTTCGTAAAATTAATGATGACGGTTCTTTTGGAAGTTCCGAAACTATACTTGACGGATGGGCAATTCCGGGAAATGTTTCGTGGAGTCCTGACAGTAAATGGCTCGCTTATTCTTTGGATGATTTGGATTTTAATGAAGAAATTTTCATTAAATCCGCCGATGGAAGCGGCAAACCGATAAATGTAAGCATGCACCCGCGTTCCGATAGTTCTCCGGTCTGGAGCACGGATGGAAAGAAACTTGCATTTGTTTCCAATAGAAATAACGGTGATAACGATATTTGGTTTGTTTGGTTAAACAAAAAGGATTGGGAAAAAACCAAACAGGACTGGGAAGATGATACGGCTACCAAGCCATCGAAAAAAAAATCAAAGGGTAAAAAAAATAAAAAGAACAAATTGGAAGTAAAACCGATTAAAATAGATGCCGATAAAATATATGAAAGATTAGTTCAAGTTACGTCTATGCAAGGAGATGAAACAAATCCTATTTTTTCAAAAGACGGAAAAACAATTTACTTTACTACCGGTGAACCTACTACAAAAGGACGTGATCTTTACAGTATCAAATGGGACGGCACTAAAGTAAAACGAATTACTAAGGGCGAAAAAAATCCTTCGCGTTTAAGTTTTAATAAAAAGGACGACCATATTTATATGGTTACTAAGGGCGGAAGCATTGCAAAATTTAAAGACGGTGCAACCAAACTAACTACACTTCCATTTAAAGCAAATATGATAATCAATTTTATTGCAGAAAAAAATCAAATTTTTGATGAAGCGTGGAGAACATTGCAAAAAGGATTTTACGACCCCAATTTTCACGGACGCAATTGGGCTGGGTTAAAAAACAAATACAAGCCGATGATAATGAAAGCATCAACTAAGAGAGATTTTAGAGATATGTTCAACAATATGCTCGGGCAGTTAAATGCAAGTCATATGGGAATGTATGGCAAGGACAGAGGAGAACTTCAGCATGAAAAAACCGGATTGCTTGGAATAAGAATAAATCCCGTAGATGACGGAATAATTGTAACTCACGTAATCGCAAATTCTCCGGCAGATAGAGATGCGAGCAGACTTTTTGTCGGCGATAAAATTACAAAGGTTGACGGCAAAACCGTTGATGCATCTCGTAATTTTTATGCTGCATTAACAGATATGGCAAAGGAAAAAATTCTGCTTTCGGTTACGAATAAAGACGGAGATTCACGCGAAGTGGTAATTCGTCCGACGAACAGTTTAAGTAAACAGCTTTACGATGAATGGGTTGATGAAAAAAGAGAACTCACTGATAAATATTCAAATGGCAAACTCGGCTATCTTCATATAAAGGCAATGGGTTGGTCAAGTTTTGAAAGATTTGAACGGGAATTAACAGCAGCCGGAAACGGAAAAGAAGGAATTGTAATAGATGTTCGTTATAACGGCGGAGGCTGGACAACAGATTATTTGATGGCTGTGCTTAATACCAAACAGCATGCTTATACAATTCCACGAGGCGCAACAGATAATTTGAAAAAGAATCACAAAAAGTTCAGAAGCCATTATCCGTTTGGAGAAAGACTCCGTTACGCTTCGTGGACAAAGCCTTCAATTGCAATGTGCAACGAAAGCAGTTATTCCAATGCGGAAATATTTTCACACGCATATAAAAATCTCGAAATTGGAAAACTTGTTGGCAAGCCAACTTTTGGGGCTGTAATTTCTACGGGCGGGCAAGGTTTAATTGACGGCTCTTACGTGAGGCTTCCGTTTCGCGGTTGGTATGTTTTGAAAACCGATGAAAACATGGAATGGGGACCTGCTGTTCCAAATTTTATTGTTGATAATTCACCGGATTCCCGTGCGAAAGGGAAAGACCAACAACTCAAAAAAGCAGTTGACGAACTGATGAAAGAAGTAAAATGATTTTTCGCTTTGCAGATTCATATTTATTGCCCGATTCTTGTTTTGAGAATCGGGTTTTTATTTTAAGTTGAATTGTTCCCAAATAATAACTTGGTTAGATTTGCATTGTCTAAATTTAGAATCAAGATAATAAAGAATGTGCTTGAAATTTATATTTATTTTAACCTTTTAACATTAACTATTTTGGGGGTTTAACTTAGTTTGAAAATTACGAAATTCTTCTTCTTTTTTATTATTTGCTTTTCCGTAAATATTTTTTCGCAATCAAAAACAGATAGTGTAAAAACGTATAAGTTAAGTGAAATAACTGTTAAAAGCGGACTGTTATTAGAACCTAAAACCGTTACACAAATTGGCAAAACGGAAATTGAGAAATCGGATGCAGCCACAATTAGTGAGTTAGGTAAGTTTGTTCCTTCGGTGAAGTTACAGACTAATTCACGCGGCGAATCATTATTTTATTTGCGAGGTTCCGGAGAAAGACAGCTCTCGTTGTTTTTTGACGGAGTTCCGCTGAATATTCCTTGGGATAACAGAATTGACTTAAGTCTGGTTCCAACGGATGCTATTGAAGGTATTAGCGTTACAAAAGGAATTCCTTCAATTGTTTACGGGGCTAATGCTCTCGCAGGTGTAATCAACATTTCATCCAAAGAGCACTCAACAAAAGATGGGAATAGAAAATTCACAACACAGTTTGGTGAAAATAGTTTTAAAAGATTTTCAGGTAATTGGCTCGGAATGTCGGGCAAATTTACTTACCTTTTATCAGGTTCTTATAAAACAACTGATGGTTACAATCTTCCACAAAATAAAACACGACCGCTTTCAAATCCCGGCAGACTGCGGATAAACAGCGATAGCAAAAACATTTCAACATTTGCAAAATTAAAATATCAGCCCGGTGATTTTTCTGATATTAATTTCTCGGTTTCCTATATTAATGCTGAAAAAGGTGTTCCTGCTGAAACAGATGTAAACAAACCGCGTTATTGGCGATACCCGCTTTGGCAAAAATTAAGTTTAAACTTAAATGGTTCAAATCGTTTTGGAGAAAAAAAAGCAAACATCTTTGCCTATTCTTTTTCAGTAACAAACTTTAAGATGGATATAAACCAATACAAAGATATTTCATATACCGCCCTTGATGATATTGAAAAAGATAAAGATTTAGTCCTGTATGGAAGATTAATATATACTCGCTTGTTTGGTATAAGTTCAATTTTAAAATTATCGGCAAGCGGTTTTAATACACTGCACAAAGAAAGTTTTCTACAAAATAATTATGCAGAATTATCTTATTCACAAAATGTTTTCAGTTTCGGCAGTGAATACGAATTTATTAAAAGTAAATATTCTTTTACTGCGGGTGTTAGTCTTGACGGTGCTTCATATCCTAAAACCGGAGATAAGCCTTTCAAGGATGTCAATCTGGATTATAGTGTAAATACTTCGTTTATTTATTCGTTTAATTCAGCTTGGATGTTTCAGTTTAATGCCGGAAGAAAAACACGTTTCCCAACTTTGCGCGAAAGTTTTTCCGGTGCATTAGGGCGTTTTGTTCCAAACCCTGAACTAAAATCTGAATCAGCTGTAACGATTGAAACAAGTTTAGATTATGTTTATTCTAAAGTTTCGGCAAATGTGAATTTCTTTTTCACAAAATTGAATGACGGCATTGTAAGGCAATCATTGCCCGGCAAACAATTTAAACGAATTAATAAAGATGCAATCAGGACTATGGGCATTGAGTTAACGTCATCATTACAATTGTCACACAAACTAAAGACAACGGTGAATTTCACGTATTTAAATTCATTTGCAAAATCAACTGCCGGTACTTATGCCGATACATTGGAATACAAACCGGCATTTGTTGCGGGATTTAATGTAGATTATGAAATAATTAAACAATTATTTGCATTGGTTGAGTTTAATTTTGTAGGAAAAGAATTCGGATTGCAGGAAGGAAATACATTTTTTAAAAAATTACCCGAATACGGATTGTTCAACGCAAGGTTTTCATACACTTTCAATCTTTATAAAAATTCCAAACTGGAAACATATTTTCGCGTTAATAATATTTTTGATTCTCTGTACTATACGCAGTGGAGTTTACCAAATGCAGGCAGGCAATTTTTCGGTGGTGTTTCTTTACGGTTTTAAATCAACAATTTATTAAAAGCAACGCTGCTTTTGACCATTTTTGCTCAATTGTAACCTTGTTTTTTAGCCAATTATGTCCAATTATAACCCTGTATTTTGACCAAAAATTGATTATTCTTACCCAAGAAAATAGCCAAAAAAATAATAAATGTTGAAAAAGGCAATATAAAAAACACTTACAACTTGTTCTGCGTCATTAGATGAAAGACAAACCAGTCAAGTAATTTGAGCAAAATACTTGACATTATATAAAAAAGTATTATCTTTGCCATATGAATATCGCAAGGGAAATAGAAAAGCAGATTAACAGTTTTGAAAACGGTAATACATTTACCTACAAAGACCTTGATATAAAAAAAGAAGAATATTCGGCTACAACAAAAATAATAGAGCGTCTGATAAAAAAGGGAAAAATTAAAAGAATATCAACGGGCGTTTTTTATAAACCAAAACAGACTATTTTCGGAGAATTGAAACCTGATGAAGAGAAAATAATAACACCGTATTTATTTAAAAAAAACGGGAAACGAATTGCGTATATAACCGGGCTGTTACTTTATAATAAAATGGGGTTAACTACTCAAATTCCCAAAAACATCAGCATTGCCAGCACCAAAAAAAGAATTTATATATCCAAAGGGAACATAAAAGCAAGTGCGGTTAGAAGCTATGTCGATGTAACAGATAAAAATTATAAACTGCTTGAACTTCTTGATGCTATAAAAGATTTTAAAAGAATACCCGATTTGGATAAGAAATCAGCCATAAAAATATTGCAAAGCAAAATAGTTGAATTAAACAACAAACAAAAAAATGAACTTATCAAAATAGGGTTGGAATATCCACCGAGAGTTAGGGCTTTCCTTGGTGCTTTAATTGAAGATATTAATAATAAAATAAGTGTGAAATCATTGAGTGACAGTTTAAATCCGTTATCGGAATATAACTTGGGAATAACAAAAAATATTTTACCAACGGCAGAAAAATGGAATATTAAATGAAATTACACGAAAACAAAGAACTTTTTAAAGACGCAATAATTGCCACATCGCAATTAAAAGAAATTGCTGAAATCTATGTTGAGAAAGATTATTGGGTAACATTTGCACTACATTCCATCTTTACTAATGAAATCGGGAACTCTTGCATTTTCAAAGGCGGAACAGCTTTATCAAAGTGTAATCAAATCATTGAGCGATTTTCAGAAGATATTGATATTGTGTTGCTAAAACAAGGAAACGAAAGTGGTAATCAATTAAAAAACAAACTTAAAAAGATTACCAAAATTGTTGGAACTCAAATTCCTGAAATTGAGATAAAAGGAATTACCAACAAAAAAGGGATGATAAGAAAAACAGCACATAATTATCCGAAAGTATTTAAAGGATTGTTTGGGCAAATTCGGGATAATTTGATTATTGAAGCCACTTGGCTCGGAAGCTATGAGCCTTTTGAAAAAGGTAAGGTCCGTTCTTTGATTTATGAAATGATGATTGAAAAGAATCAAGAGAAAACAGCAGAAGAATACGACCTAAAACCCTTTGAAGTAAATGTTTTAAGTCCGAAAAGAACCTTTTGCGAAAAGATAATGAGTTTAGTTCGCTTTTCACACACAAAGAATCCAATCGAAGATTTGAATAATAAAATCAGACATATATACGACCTTAATCAGTTATTGAGAAACAAAGAAATAATGAACTTTTTCAACACGGAAGAATTTGATAATTTGTTACTTACAGTAGCAAATGACGATATGTTGAGTTTTAAAACCGGTAACGAATGGTTAAAAATTCATCCGGCAGAAGCAATAATATTTAAAGACAGCATAAATACTTGGGAAAAACTCAAAACAACTTACTTTTCAACATTTAGCAAATTGGTTTATAGTAAATTACCAAATGAAACAGAAATAAAGGAGACATTGAAAATTATAACAAAAAGAATGGAAAAGATTAAATGGGAAATAAAATAACGAACGCAGAACAATGTATATAGTTAATGGCGGTATTGTGCTAAATTTAAGCATTATACCACAAAACAAAGTTCGTGCTAATTTGAAAGTTTACTGCTTTGAAATCCGCCACTAACCATATACTCACCGTAAGCACTAAAAGAATCATCGACCATTACTACTGAGAGGGGCGAGGCAATCCGAGTCTTTTAAAGACAAGAGATTCTATTTCATTGTTTTGAAAGAACAACTGCCTAATCTTATTCAAATAATTGGCTGACCTTTTATTAAAAGAAAGAGTTTTCCTTATTTCTCCTCAAAATTATTACATACAAAAAAATAATTTATTCCGTCTCAGCGATGTAATTCGAGCAAAAACATTTGCAGAATAATTTTTCATGAAAAATTATTACCGCCTCACTATATGATACACACATACCATTATCTTGTTCTATACGAAAAAGTGAATTTGTAAAAATTAATATTTACATAGTTGAGAAATGACAATGAAAAAATTCAATTCTATATTAGAACAATATGGCATATTCGGTTATCAGTCCATTGCAAAACAAATTCTGGCTTCACTTGCAGCCAAAGAACCGATATTGTTAGTTGGCGAACAAGGTACCGGAAAAACACTGCTTGCGGAAAAACTTTCAATTGCATTAGGTTATGATGCCTATTCGCAGGAAAAAGAATTTATTGCTTACGATGCTTCAAAGTCAATGTTTGAAGATGTAATCGGATTTCCCAATCCAAATACAATGCAGAACGGGAAGTTGGAATACATTCAAACCCCAATGACAATATGGGACAAGCGGTTTATTCTCGTTGATGAAATATCACGTGCAAATCCTTCAATGCAGAATAAATGGTTGGAAATAATTCGTTCTCGTAGAGTAATGGGTAAAGAAATTCCATATTTGGAATATATTTTTGCTGCAATGAATCCGCTTGGCTACCTCGGTGTTAATCCGCTTGACAGTGCTTTGGCAGACAGGTTTTTTATGATTGTACAAGTTCCAACAAATTTTGACCGTGAAGATTTATCAAAAATAATGAATTTTGAAACCGGAACACGTGAAACTAAATCAACCGAATTGATTGACCTTATTGCAACAATTTCTAAAATTAGCGAAAATATGAAAAATGAATATAGCGGGCTGATTGAAAATTTTATTATTGATTTTTCATCCAAAGTCGAACAATTAGGATTATTATTTTCACCGCGCAGAGCAGCTATGTTAAAAAAATGTCTTTCGCTGTTTTTTGCCATTGATTTTTACGATGGGAAAATGACAGAGAAAAAGATTGTGGATAACTTAATTACCGGTGTGAAAAACAGTTGGAATTATTTTGTAACAGATGATGAGCCTCAATTAGATATTTTAAAAGAAGCATTCCTATTTGCCACAAAAAAAATTACGGCAAACACGAAGCAGACAAAAGAATATTTCAAACAATACAAGAAAAGCAATGAAAATGGGTTCAAATCGACAAATTCTCGAAATATTCCAAAACAAAATATTAATCTTAATAATACTGATGATGACGAATCCGATATTGCGGCAATGTTCAAAATTGCCGGTGCCGGTCTTGAACTTTTTACGGTAGGCTTTTACGAAATGGTAATTAAAGGTAATGCAAATTGGAAGAGTAAATTGGATATTAATAATTAAGGAAACGTAAGTGGTGAATTGTAATCTAAACCGGGCAATACAAATCTTATGTTATCCGATTTTTTTTCATAAAGGGATAAAGGAAAAAACAATGTACAAAACAATAATGGGAAAACAACCGTGTTTAAACACAGTAAAAGTAGTTACGAAAATTGTTACCGATACTCTCGTGGCTGTCGATGAAAAAGGGACTGCAAAAGAAATAAAAAAGATGGGGAAAAGTCTGCATAAATTTTTAAAATCCGCACATAAAATAATTTTAAGTTAAGATGCATCGGGTTTTCCGCTACGTGTCGTAAAACACAAATGACGGTAAAATCCGGTGTGCTTTCAACCGGAATTTATAAGTGTATTTTTGAGCTTTCGAGGTCTTTTTTGTGGAATAAAATTGAAAATTTCGGAATATGAAACTAATGAAAAAAAAATATCCTTACATATCAAATCTAATAGACCTCATCTACGAGGAGCATCAGAACCTGCTGCCGTTTTTGGATGTTTTGCGTAAAGATATTGCAAAACTTGAATTTAAAAGAAACGGAGCAAAAGAAACGGCTGACATAAGTTTACAGAACAATAAATTTTACATCGTTGTTAATATTGATTTCATTGAAGAATACAAATTAAATAATGAAGACATACTTTGGCTTGTCTGCCACGAAATCAGTCATTTTATTTTAGGACACCTTAACGCCGGTTTCTTCGAGAAGTATCCGAAACAATTTTGTAATATTGCTTTCGATTGCCAAGTAAACAGTATGCTTTACAATATAAATCAAAGAGAGAGAATAAATCTTTTTGTTAAAACACACCACGTTAATTACCTGCAATTTATAAACGGTGAAACTGAGGAAATGTACTTTTTAACAGTTCCTCCGGAGGTAGAAGAAAATAGTGAGGAAGAAAATTTCAGTAAAATAATAGTTGATAAAGAGAAGCTGAAAATAATTTCAGAATTCCGGTTTAAAAATTTTAGCGAAGCAGGTTTGGGATTGGATGATATTTTTTCTTATCTGAAAAAAATATTGCCCGAGGAAAAAGAAACGCCTGAGGAAGAACAAAACGAGGATAATAAAACAACTATCGAATCAAAAGAAAACCGACAGATATCCGTTGATGAACTTCCGGAATATTCCAAGAATTTGCTATTAAATCAGTCCAAAGAAATAAGCGAAATTGTTAAAGATTTTTCTGAAAACAGCTTTACCGAAATAAACATTGACCGCCAATTTAATTTGGATAACGTTGATTTAGAACACCGCAAACAGGTAATGTTAAGTGATGCAATTAAAAATGCACTCTTTAACGGCAAGGACGCAAAAACGACTGCCGATGAAAGCACAAGGTTTAATTCCGTATTTCCTAAAATAGGAAGAAAAGAAGCCGTAATAATCAGCAGTGGAATAATCCCGACTTTTTATGCCGATACTTTTAAAGTTCCTACAAAAAAAACATTAGCAATTTATATCGATTTTTCTACTTCAACAATGCCGTTTCACAAAGAGATATGTAAACTTTTAACGCCAATAAAAAATTTATACAACGGAAGATATTTTGCATTTTCAATGAGAGTTAAAGAGATAACATCTAACGATTTACTATATGGAAGTTTTGAAAGTTCGGGAACATACATAACCCCTGTTGTAAATCACATAAATGAAAACCACTTTAAAAAAGTACTGATAATTACAGACGGCGAATTTATGAACCCCAATTCCAAAACCAAAGCGGAAATATTTGCCGTCCTTTTTAATAAAACAAATAAAACCGGTTCACTGATGAAAACAGGCAGAGTAAAAAAAATATGGTACATAAATTAAAATAAACATGTATAAAATTATTACAATAAATACCTGAAAAATTAATTTGCTGTTATTACAGTGCGATGTGCTTTTAAGCAAAAATATTAAGCGCATTACCGTCTATTTCAGGCGGCAAATAAAATCAGAAACGAGTATCACGAAACTCAACAATTATCAATAAATAAAAAGAGGAAAAATTATGCTTAAAATGAAACACTTTATTGTTCTCGCTATTATATCAGCAGTTTCTAGCGGATGCTATTCCCCCGAATTTGTAGGTTACAACACCGAAGCCGGTTTAAGTTATGCCTCATATTCAAACAATACTTCAATGCTGCTGATGAAAATATCCGGGAAATACAACGGCAGTAAAGAATATGCGGTAGTTGACTGCAAAGATTCAGATTCAACTGACTATATTTTAATAACACCGACAAAACAAAGTGGGATGGGATTGAGTTACACCATATCAAATGTTGACTTCAGTAAAGCCGTAACCTTAAAAGATTCATTTGCTGAAGAACTTATTAAGCGTGTTAAAATTTCAATAGATAATTGGGATAACAAGCCGGTTAAATATCATGGTGTTTCCTATGAATATACTTTCGGTAAAAAAAATGACATTAAAGATTTAAATGATACCGAAAGCGCGTGGGTACCTATTGCAAGGTATTATTTCCAAAACAATTCCATGGGACCTTTGGCTGTGTTAAAATTGGGTTTCAAATCACCAACTTATAAATTCGAATTTAACAGTATTGAAAAGGCAAAGGATTTTTACAACAGGTTGCGGAATGCGGTTAATAACCATGAGTTTAATCCGTAAATGATTTGTCGGTAAAAGTTTTTTGTTAGGCTGCTAAAAATATAATACTCTTACGAGACAACTTGTAATAGCTGATTAATAATGCTGATATTATTAGCAGCCAAAAATATTAAACGGAAAAAGTCATGTAAGTGGCAAAATATTTGATGAAAAATAATCGTGTATTTATTAGACAATATTTTTTTAACTTTAAAATGTTATTCAGTTAATTTTTTAGAATAGATTAAAATATGTAAAATATTGTTTGTGCAGTAGAAATCAATAGACAAATAATATTTCTCGAATTGTTAAAAGATTGTTAAAGCAGAAATAAGTAAAAGAAAGAAGGGCAAAATTAAATACGGTTAATCTGCTGCAGGAGGCGGTTGTTGGCATCTCAAATTTCCAGAATATTTTTCATCGATCAAAAAATACGTACATCCGGTAAAGTAACGCTCAAAGATATTATGCGGCAAGGTGAAGTTTCACCGGCTACGGCTAAACGCGATATTGAGGCTATGCGGTACAGATTGGAAGCACCGATTGTTTACGATAAAAAACTTAGGGCGTACATCTACATCAAAGAATTTAAACTTCTTAATTTTGCAGGCACTCAGCTTTTATTATTTTACATACTTGCAAAGGGCTTAACAAAAAACCCGAACTACCTGCCCCTTACTGCGGAATACTCACGAAAAATAATTATCGACAATATTAACCGAATTCTTCCTGATGAATATGCCGCAATTAGTGATAATTTTACTTACATAGATTCCGATTACGAGAAGATGGATTTTTCAACGCTGCAGATAATTATTGAAAGTATGCGGGGCAAAAAGCAGATTGAAATGGAATATTTAACAAAACAGCAAAAAGCCGCCTCGCGTAATATTGAACCGCTAAAAGTTATCTGCTACGGAACAAAGTGGTACCTTTTTGCATATTGCCATAAGCGGAAAGATGTAAGGTTATTTTCGCTTTCACGTATCGGTAATATAAAGCTGACGGATATTGAATTCCAGTTTAACAGAGATGAAACGGATATTGATAAAGTACTGAACCGAAGTTTTGGAATTGCCAAAGGAGATGAACTGCACGAAGCGGTAATCCGCTTTTACGAGCCGAGTTCATTTTATGTTAAAACTCAAATTTGGCACAGCGAACAAAAAATAAAAGAATACAAGCTGAATAAAGAGCAGATATTAGAAATGAAATTACCTTACGCAAAACCGGAAGAACTAATCGGTAAAGTACTAAAATACGGTGCAACAGCCGAAATACTAAAACCCGCTTCTCTTCGCAAATTGTGGTTGAAAGAGATTGAGGGAATGTGGAAAAGATATCTAAGATAAATAACTACTTCAATTAATTATTATAAGGGACAATACAATGTTGGAAAATCAAAAAAAATATTTAAATTATTTGAATAATATTGAGATAGAAACAAATCAAATTGATTTATTAAAAAACAAATATAATAATCTCAAATCCGTTATAACAAAAACGGAGCTGCTTGTCCCTATCATTGGAGCTTTTAGTTCAGGGAAAAGTACGCTATTAAATTCATTTTTAGATTCCCAAATTTTACCGGTAGGTATAACGCCGGAAACTGCGATTGCAACTGAAATTAGATATTCAGAGGAAAACTTTATAGAAGCGGTAAAGGGAAATGGTGTTGTTGATAAATATTCTGTTGATGAAATGTTTAAAATTAAGGAAAAGTCAAGAGAGTATAAATTTATAAGATTGCGTAGATTCAACCCGCAAGTGCGACAGTTAGGGAAAATTATTAAAAAAGACTTTC